>JADGNW010000488.1 GCA_017883315.1 Blastocatellia bacterium
CCGGTGAGTCCCGACTCGACCAGGAATCTCGAGAATGACAACCCGGCCTTCTTTGCGAGCGCTGTTAGCCGCATATGTTCGTCGTTTGTCAGTCTCACCAGGGCGCCTTTTGGGTATTGTTTTTGCCGCTTGCCCATACTCTTAACTCAGTCAATCGTTCCGTGTCTTAGCGCGATAGCGCGAAGACGTATCCCGCCTTAAGCACCAAATTCGTCAGTTCCTTTCCATCTCGTCTTATGCACATTCTTTTCCTTCGATTGTATGAATTTATTCGGGGCGTTCTGGCGCCAGATTGATCTCGTTGGAGTGAGCATCTGAGTCGCCACAACAGGCTCTGGATCGTTGTGCGAGGAGAGACGGACTATCACAAGCAATCTGAATGACCGTCTGCCGAGGGTTAGACAGAGAATCAATTGAGCGATCATGGGGGCGCGATTCAACGCATCGAAGCATGGCTAGTAGGCACTGCTCAGCGGTGGCTTTCAGAGAATCAGGCGAACGTGAGGGTTGCTGGAATAGCGATTGACCAGATCTCTTTCGCCGCTGCGCCTCTCTTTGAAACCGAATATCATCGACGGCTGCGTCGAAGCGGCGTCGATCACGCTCCTGCTCAAGCCTGATCTCTTCCACCGCGTACTGCCTCACAAGTCCGCTCTTGGGCGTTCCGCGCAATACAGCGACCGCCGCCAAACCTTCGTCCAGATCCAGCCTCATTCGCACGGTGATCGTCACGCCTTTGCGATGCGCGATTGGTAGTTTCGGTCTAGCCATCTTTCTTCCTTCCATCCTAGTCGCTGTCAAACTCCGCTACTCGACAACTATTGAAGACTGCCAATCGGGTCCGTGCTTATGAATTGCCAGTCTTCAACAGTCCTCCTTGTGACGCGAAGGAGTGAGGCGAGGAGAAAATTGTTGGGTCTTTCAATGCGCATCATCGTCCATCGTTCCTGGTACTCAATGAAACCTCTAATCAACTTGAGGAGGATGGCGCGGGCCAGGATCGGTTGCTCGCTGCGAGCTTGCCTCGCGTTTCTGGGACCGGTCCTTCCACGCTTGAAAGCCGCGATCCAGCTTGAAGAGCTCTTGCATCCGCGTCGGGTGTCCTGTGATCCCCTCGAGTCCTGCTGTCATGGTGTTCCCCGAATGGAACTCTGGAACGAATCCTAGATCCTCCAAGTTGTATCCTCTGTCGTTAATAAAAGACGGTGAGCATCACCGCTTCTTCCCATCGTCTGCGGAGTTCTTAATCGTTGCTCAGCAGCTCTCGGTCGTTTGGGGGCGAGACGAGCGTACACACTATCCGCGCGAGAGTGCGGAGGTTCCTCCCCGATTAAGCAGAACAAGGAGGGCCGATTCTGATTTGGCGGCTGGTCAACTGACCGAATAACTGACCAAGTGAGAAATATTGAGCCAACAAATGCACCGGAACCATTTGCCCTCCGGTGTTACGCGAAAGGAGCGGTGCAGGTGTAGATCAAGGTGTAGATGGGGAGGAACCCGGCCTTAATTGGTCCGTAAATGACTGATTCTAAATACGCCCGGCAGGACTCGAACCTGCGACCCCCTGCTTAGAAGGCAGGTGCTCTATCCGACTGAGCTACGGGCGCAAAAAAAGGAAAAAGGCAAAAGGTGAAAAGGAAAAAGTGAGAAATACTTTACTTTTGCCTTTTTCCTTTTGCCTTGAAACTGGTCGGGGCGATTGGATTCGAACCAACGACCTCTCGGTCCCAAACCGAGCGCACTACCAGGCTGTGCTACGCCCCGATACGAAAGCTGATTCTAAAGGAGTAGAGTTCGTGGGTCAATGAAATGCGCAAACAACACCATGCGCAAAGCTCAATTCGAAATTCGCAGTCCACGATTTCGCTCCGTTGTTTGCGCGCGCAAAGAAGCGTGTGCTAGCATCGCCTTCAGGTGAGATATGGTCGAGCAAGCAGGTCCCATCAAGCAAACAATCCTCGATAATGGCTTAACAATAATCTCGGAACGAATGGAACACGTGAGGTCGGCTACCGTCGGCATCTGGGTCCGCTCGGGCTCGCGTCACGAAGCAGCGTCACTGAACGGCATCTCTCATTTCATCGAACACACGTTGTTCAAAGGCACGCGCAATCGAACCTCTCGAGAGATCGCGGTGGAGAGTGACGCTATTGGCGGACACGTCGATGCATTCACCAGCCGCGAAGTCGCAAGCTACTGGGTCAAGGTTCTCGATGAGCACCTGCCGCGCGCATTCGATCTTCTGGCCGATCTCGTGACCGCGCCCCTGTTCGCTGACGAAGAGCTCAACCGCGAACGCAACGTCGTGACCGAAGAGATAAAGATGGTCGAGGACACTCCCGACGATCTCGTGCACGAAGTGTTCGTCGCGAACTTTTGGCCGGACCATCCGCTTGGGCGCTCGATTTTGGGAACGGTTGACACGCTCGCGACTTTCAATCACGACCGCGTGACAAATTATTTTTCCGACGTCTATGCTCCGCGAAATCTTGTAGTGGCCGGCGCCGGTAACATAGAGCACGAACGATTTGTGGATATGGTCGGGAGCTATTTGAGCGGCCTCAAGGACCGGCCGGTGAATCTGAAGGCGTCGGCTCCTTTACACGCGAAGCGCCGAATCATTCTCGACAAGGATCTCGAACAAGCTCACCTGTTGCTTGGCACGTGCTGTCCGTCGATGACCTCGGCCGACCGCTACACCGTTCACGTGCTCAACGTGATCCTGGGCGGTGGTATGAGTTCGCGGCTGTTTCAAACGATCCGCGAAGAACGCGGTCTCGCTTACGCCGTCTACTCGGGAGTGAACGCGTACACGGACGCGGGTTACCTGTCGGTCTACGCCGCGACTTCCCCCGAGCAACTTACCGACGTAATAAAGTTGAGCATCGAGGAATTCAACAAGCTGAAGCAGGAACCGGTATCGGAGATGGAGCTGCAGCGAGCGAAGGATCAGCTCAAGGTGTCCATCATGCTTAGTCTTGAATCGACCTCGGCGCGGATGAGCAACCTTGCCCGGCAGGAAATCTTTTTCGGCCGCCAGTTCACGCTGGACGAGATTCTTCAGCGCATCGACAACGTGACGATAGCTGACGTGCAACGAGTCGCCGGCGAAATATTCAGCGGCGACGAACTGGCCATCACGGCTCTTGGACAACTTGGTTCTCTCAATCTCGAACGCGCACAAATTGCAGTGTAGTCCGTAGTCAGTGGCCCGTAGTCCGTTGTCGACGGCTAACAACTGACCACGGACCACTGACGACGGACTCTTCGATGCGATTGATCATCTTAGGCAGCGGAAGCTCGGGTAACGTGCTCTACATCGAGTCGGGCGCGACCAGCGCGCTAATCGATCTGGGACTCTCGGCAAAAGAAACCGCGCGCCGCATGACCGAAGCGGGAGTTGATCCCACCAGGCTATCCGCAATAGTCGTTACTCACGAACACACAGATCACGTAAAAGGCGCTCGCGTGTTTTCTTCGACCGCCGAAGTGCCTGTTTTCATGTCTGAAGCTACGCGCGCCGAGTGCAAATTCCCTGACAACGGCAAGAAAATTCCGTGGGGCGAGACGATCGCTTCGGGCGAGCCCTTTCAGATCGGTTCGCTGAACTTTTATCCGTTCACGATACCGCACGACGGCGTTGACACGTTCGCGCTTACCGTCGAATCCGAAGGTGTGAAGGTTGGAGTAGTGACTGATCTCGGCTACATTACTCAATTGGTGGCCGAGCGATTGCGCGGCTCGACGCTTGTGATGATTGAATCGAATCACGACCGAGATATGTTAAAGGTCGGGCCTTATCCCTGGTCAGTCAAGCAGCGGATCGCAAGCAACATCGGTCATCTCTCGAATGACGAGACGGCGCGGTGGATTCGCGAAGACTTCGACGGACAAGCGGAATATCTGGTGCTCGCGCATCTATCGCGGCGGTGCAATCACCCCGAGCTTGCGAGGTTATCCGCGCTTCAAGCTCTCGAGTGTCACGGTTCGTTGTTTTTCCCTCGAGCTGAAGAGCGAGTGCGGATCGCGCTGCCTGATCGAGCGAGCGAGTGGTTTGAACTCTAGCGAGCGGGGTTAGGGCTTGGGGGTTAGGGGCCGGTTGCGGCTCCGAACCCCAACCCCCAACTCCGACCCCTGATTATGATTGAACGCTACACGCGGCCCGAGATGGGCGCGATTTGGACAGACGAAAATAGATTCCAGAAGTGGCTCGACGTCGAGATCGCCGTCTGCGAAGTGCACGCCGACATGGGAACCATCCCGCGCGAGGCCGTCGATAAGATAAAACGCACCGCAAGCTTCTCTGTCGAGCGGATCAATGAGATTGAGCGAACGACGCGCCATGACGTGATCGCGTTCACAACGGCGCTTGCTGAGAACATCGGACCTGAGTCGCGCTACGTTCATTATGGCCTGACTTCTTCCGACGTGGTTGACACTGCAAATGCGTTATTGATGCGCGATGCCGCGACGCTCTTGCTTGAAGACATCGAGCGGTTGAGTCACGTGCTCAAGCGAAGAGCCATCGAACACAAACACACTGCTATGATGGGTCGCACTCACGGCGTTCACGCTGAACCGACGACCTTCGGGCTGGTGCTTGCTCTGTACTACTCAGAGAACGAGCGCAACAAAGAGCGGCTGCGACGCGCGCTTGAAGTAGTTAGCTACGGTAAGATCTCGGGAGCGGTTGGCACATTCGCGCATTTGGACCCCGAAGTCGAAGAGCGCGTCTGCGCGAGGCTCGCCTTGAAGCACGCGCCTATCTCGACTCAGATCATTCAGCGCGACCGGCACGCCGAGTTTCTTGCGACGTTGGCGATCATCGCGTCGTCGATGGAGAAGATCGCGCTCGAAGTTCGGCATCTTCAGCGCACTGAAGTTCGCGAAGTTGAAGAGCCGTTTTCAGCAGGGCAGAAAGGTTCGTCGGCCATGCCGCACAAGCGCAACCCGGTCACGTCTGAACAGATTTGCGGACTGGCGCGAGTTGTTCGCGCAAACGCTCAGGCCGCGCTCGAGAACATCGCGCTGTGGCACGAGCGTGATATCTCTCACTCATCGGTCGAGCGAGTTATCTTGCCAGACTCGTGCATACTCGCGGACTATTTGATCAGCAAGACCGAGTGGTTGATTGATGGGCTTGCGGTTTATCCGAATCGAATGCGCGCGAACCTTGAATCCCTTGGAGGCGTGACTGCAAGCGGGCAGTTGCTGCTCGAGCTTACGCGCAAGGGCGTTTCGAGAGAGGACGCTTATGCGATCGTGCAACCGCTCGCGATGCGAGTTTGGGATGAAGGGGCGAACTTCCGTGATCTGGTGATGAATGATAAACAGATAACAGAGAAGCTTTCGCGTGAAGAGTTGGAAGCTTTGTTTGATGTGAGTAAACAACTCCGCAACGTCGATAAGATATTCAAGCGAGTGTTTGAAGAATAGTCATTGGTCCGTAGTCAGTAGTCCGTGGCACGAAGTCAGGAGGTTTCGGGCAACTTACTACGGACCGCGGACAACGGACTACTCCTTATGAAAGCAAAAATATACGTCACATTGAAACCCTCAGTGCTTGACCCTCAGGGCAAGGCCATTCATCACGCGGTAGAAACAATCGGCTACCACGGAATCAAGGATGTCCGACAGGGCAAGTACTTCGAAGTTACTATCGAAGACTCGTTCTCACCTGAAGAAGCCCGCGCCGAGATCGAGCGCATGGCCCGAGACGTTCTCGCCAACCCGATCATCGAAGATTTTCGCGTCGAACTAGATTCCGATTCTTGATCGTGCGATAATGCCGCTTACGAACTCCTGAGCGAACCCCCGACTCGGCATTCCTGGCCCGAAAAACGAAAGGATCGGATTAGTCATGAAGTTCGGTGTAGTTATGTTCCCCGGGTCGAACTGCGACCACGACACTTACCACGTAATCAGCAAAGTAATCGGCCAGCCCGTTGATTTCATCTGGCATCGCCAAAGCGCGGTCGCGGACTGCGACGCGGTGATTCTGCCCGGTGGGTTTTCTTACGGAGATTATTTGCGCACCGGCGCCATCGCTCGCTTCAGCCCGGTGATGGGCGCGGTCAAAGAATTCGCCTCGCGCGGCGGATTGGTGATGGGAATCTGCAATGGCTTTCAGATACTCTGTGAGGCTGGGCTGCTGCCGGGCGCTCTGTTGCGAAACAAGAACCTTAAGTTCATCTGCGATCACGTGAACATCCGCGTCGAAGCTACAGATACACCGTTCACCAATCGCTGCCAGCGCAATCAGGTGCTCTCAGTTCCCATAGCTCACGGCGATGGCAACTACTTTTGCGACGAACAAACGCTTGCCGAGCTCCAACGCGAGAACCGAATACTCTTCCGCTACTCGGATGCCGATGGAAGGATAACTGCCGAGGCGAACCCGAACGGCTCGCTCGACAACATTGCCGGCATATGTAACCGCGAGCGGAACGTGTTGGGAATGATGCCTCACCCCGAGCGCGCCAGCGAGCAGCAACTGGGCAGCAGCGACGGCCGAATTATTTTTTACTCCGTGGCGGACACACTTGCCGAGCTAGCGAAGGCGTCCTAGGTTCACTCGAGAATCGCGCCTCAGCGAATAATAGCGGCGCCCTTGCTGTTTTCATTTCGCGAAAGACATGATGTGAGAGGCGCCACCACTGAGTCTGAGCTGTTCATTATCCTCGAAACCACCACATCGTAACCCATCGAAGGCTGGCACCCGACAGTTTGCAACTCCCCCGCGAATGCGATAGACTGCCGGAAATCTTAAGCAATCATAGTGGAACTAATAATTGATTTTGGAGCACCGGTTCGCGGATGAGGCCCGACAGGTCGCAAGGGGTTTGGTGATCGTCGCTTCGACGAATACTTCAATACGCGGCTGAGATCGTCGGGTCTGGTATTAAAGTCTATCTTTGAAAGGAAGGAACGTTATGTGGATTCCAAAAGGACTTCGAGATTTGAAAAAGGGAGTGGACTCGCCGATGCCGACGCAGGTCGTGTCGAACGAGGAGTTCATTCCACGGCGGCAGAGCGAGCCGCAGAAACAGGTCGAATACCTGATTGGCCAGATGGGCGATGAGCGGGCGAAGAAGCTTGGTCTTTCGCGTCGCACCTTCATGGCGAGTTCGATGGGCCTGGCGACATGCTTTCTAGCCTCCAATAAGGTCTTCGGCAAGGTCTGGGATGTTGACGAGGCCGAGACCTGGGAGCCCGCGGCCTACGATGAGAAGTGGCCCAAGAGTGAATACTTCATCGTTGATGTGCAGTCGCACTTCACCAACGGCGCGGCGATCGGCGGGTTCCGGACGATGGACTTCGTCAAGAACATGGGCTTCAACCTGAGCAACGATCCTGAAGCCTATGGTTTCAAGAACTTCGTCAAGGAGATGTTGTTCGACAGCGAGACATCGATGGTCATCATCTCCGGCGTGCCTACCAAAGAGATTCTGCGCGATAAGGACGGCAAGGTGCTCGAGGGCGCGGCGCGCACACCGGGTCTCGGCGGAAAAGTGTTGCCGAGCTGGGTGATGTGGGAGGGTCGAAAAACAATCAACGAGTTGGCTGGCTCACAGCGAGCGATGAACCAGGGCAACCTCGCGCCGAACCACTACTGGGACAAAGTCGGTAACAAGGTCGACAAGGCCGCGTGCCTTGAACAGATGGAACGCGAGATCAAGCTTTATGGCATAAGCTCGTGGAAATGGTACTGCCACACGGATCCGGGTCAATCGGGCAACGGCTTCCAGCTTGATGACGACAACTCGCAGTGGTTCATCGAGGAATCGCGCAAACGCGGCATCAAACTGATCAGCACCCACAAGGGCTACTCGTATCAATCGCGAACGCTGGGTCATCTGGCGAATCCGAAAGATGTAGAGGGAGCTGCATTGCGAAATCCCGATTTTAACTTCGTGGTTTACCACTCGGCGATCAAGCACGGCTCGAACGAACCGAACTGGAAGGAGAGCAACCAGTACGATCCGACGACCGGCGATTTCCTCTGGCACAGCGTGCTGATGGGTATCAAGAAGCGCAATCCGCAGATAAACAACGTTTACTGCGAGATCGGCAGCTTTTTCAATACGCTGGCGGTAACCGATCCGGTGATGTGCCAGCACGGCCTGGGCAAAAACATCAAATACTATGGCTCGGACCACGTGGTGTGGGGCACTGACTGTCTGTGGTGGGGATCACCGCAGTGGGGCATTGACGCCCTCAAGCGCTTCCAGATCTCGGACGAGATGTGCGAGAAGTTCGGCTACAAGAAGATCACCAAGGAAGACAAGATGAAGATCTTCGGTTTGAACGCCGCGAAGCTTTACAACATCGACGTGAAAGCGAAGCGAAAGGCGTTGACCACGGATGCGCTCGAGAAGATGAAGATTGCTTACATCGAGAGCGGCGGGGAGCGAAGCAACGCAGCCTACGGGTGGGTGCGATCAGACGACTAGCGCGCTTTCGTTTTGGACCTTTCAAAGATAACACTTGACCCGTCGATTGCGCGCAGTCGGCGGGTCTCGTTTTTCCTGTGCAGCTCCGTCAGGTTGGAAATTGCTGCTGCCGACTCGGAGAACATGGTTTATGACTAGGAACACATATCACCCGCGCGTTGTTCATCACACAGTGATCGGACTTTTGCTGCTATGCGCGACGGTCTTTCTGTGCGGCCTCAACTTCAAGGTCATCGGGTTCGAGCAGGCGAAGCCTCAGGAAACTGCTGCGCCCGCGCCGATCGCGCACTTTC
>JADGNW010000489.1 GCA_017883315.1 Blastocatellia bacterium
CCGATTTACGAATACGAACCGCTGGATGGTATACTGCGCGTTTCGCGCGGGATGGATGATTTCATCGCGAAGGTTGAAGACGCGCTCACGAACGATTCCGACGATAAACGAATGGCCCGTCAGCAAGCAGTTGAACAGGGTACGTGGGACTCGCGCGCCGAAGAAGTGAGCAAAGCTATCGAGGAATTGTTAGAGCCGAAATAGACGCGGACACGAGGCGTTCAGAGTACCGACTTTAGTCGGGCAGTGCTTTGTGATAACGATGCCTCTGTTTAACAGGGCACTGCCCGACTAAAGTCGGTACTCTGAACGCCTCGTGTCTGTTGTTGTATTCACCGGAGATATCGAATGAACCGCAGACGAGTATTTCTCGGCATCTCGCTGATCACACTCTCAGTCTTGATGCTCGAGCTTTCACTCACACGCCTTTTTTCCGCCACGATGTATTATCACTTCGCGTTCATGGCAATCTCGCTTGCGCTGTTCGGCTCGGGCGCGAGCGGCGTGTTCATCTACATCGTACAGCGAGGCTTGAAGCCCGAACGCACCGGCCAGTGGCTTGCCGTTGCGGCAATGCTGTTCGCGCTCAGCAATCTTCTTTCACTCTACGTCATCCTCGATAATCCGCTGACGTTTGAGACCGGCCCTGCGAACTACTATCGACTCGCGAGGATCTACACCGCTGCGGCGTTGCCGTTTTTCTTTGCCGGCTGCGCTGTGACGCTTGCGATCACTCGGCTCGCAAAAGAAATTAGCAAGCTGTACCTGTTCGATCTCGCCGGCGCGGCGCTCGGTTGTTTGCTGTTGATACCAGTGCTGAACCTCATTGGCGCGATCAACATCGTGTTGCTCGTATCGGCTATTGCTGCGAGCGCCGGCATCCTGTTTGGAGCTTCGACGGGCGGCACACGAGCTGCGACCGTTTGCTCTTTGCTGCTGGCCGTTGGACTCGGCGGGCTTGTGGCTTACAACATCAAGACTCATCGAATCGACATTCGTAAATCAAAAGGCTTCGAAGAAAAGAGCGTGTTGTTCTCGAAATGGAACTCGTTCTCCCGCATCACGGTGGAAGGCGCCTTCGATAGCGGAGTCGAGATCAAGATCGACGCCGACGCCGCAACCGGCATCAGTAGAGACGCCAGCAACAACGCAATTCACCAGAATTCGCGAGACGCGCTGAGCGCGTTAGTGCATCATCTCAAGCGCGATGCCAATGTGTTGATCATCGGGCCGGGAGGCGGCAACGATGTGATGGCCGCGCGCGTGTTCGAGCAAAAGCACATCACCGCGGTTGAGATCAATCCGATCATCGCCCTCGACGTGATGTCATCCGAGCCGTTCAAGAGCTATTCCGGTTCGATTTATCAGCAGCCCGACGTGCGATTGGTGGTCGACGAAGGACGCAGCTTCATTCGAAGCTCGCACGACCGCTACGACATCATTCAAGCGACGATGGTTGACACGTGGGCAGCGACCGCAGCGGGCGCGTTCTCCTTGAGCGAGAACAATCTGTATACGGTCGAAGCTTTCAAGGATTACACCACGCATCTGACCGACGACGGCATGCTGACGATGACTCGTTGGTACTTCGAGCCGCCAGATCAGCTTCTGCGATTGATGTCACTCACTCGGGCGATGATGAACGAGCTTGGAATTTCAAATCCCGCGCGTCACATCATGCTTGTGCGCGACGCGAGGACGGGCTACGACCGCACGCCTGCGACCTACATTTTCAAGCGAAGCGAGTTCACCGATGAGGAGGTTAGAGTAATCGAGCGCCTTGCAAGTGAAGACGGTTTTCAGTTGTTGTTCACGCCGCTCACTCGGCCGCCGAACGATTTCACCCGGCTTATCGAATCGCCCGATCTCGCGCGGACGTGGGCGAGCTTCGCTACTAACATCGAGCCAACGCGCGACAACAATCCGTTCTTCTTCAATTCGGTCCGGCTGTCGAACATCTGGCGCGTCATCGAAGGTACAAGCGGCGAGTGGCAAAAGACCAACCTGGGCACTTCAATTCTGTTCGCGCTGTTTGCGATCACAAGCGTGCTGGTTGTGCTGTTCATCATCGGACCGCTGCTCCTGGTGCGAGGCCGCGCGCTTGCAACGGGCGCAGGCACGAAGCTGAGCTATCTGTTCTACTTCGCGTGTCTTGGCGCGGGCTTCATCATCGTCGAAGTAGCTATGATCCAGAAATTCATTCTCTTTCTTGGTCATCCGGTTTACTCGCTTGCGGTAGTGCTGTTCTCGGTGCTGGCTTTCAGCGCGCTGGGAAGCTACTTGAGCGGACGAATCAGCGAAGATCGATTGAAGTCGGCATTGATGAAGCTGCTGCCGGCGCTGATAGTGCTTGTGATCATTTACATCGTAGCTCTGCCGCCGATCTTCTATGGACTGGTACATCTCGAGCGCGAGTTTCGAATCGTGATCGCGGTAGTGCTGATGGCGCCGCTGGCGATGGTGATGGGAATGCCGATGCCGATCGGAATTCGCATTCTGGCTCGCAACGCTCCCGAGATCATTCCGTGGGCGTGGGGAGTGAACGGCGCGACCTCGGTGATGGGGTCGGTTGCGGCGTTGGTGATCGCGATACTGTCGGGCTTCAATCAAGCTCTGCTGATCGGCGCAGGATTGTATCTGATCGCAATGTTCCTGATCACGCGTCGTCGCGCGAGCAAAGAGTCGGGCGTAGTTGAAGAACGCGCAGTCGAAGAAGCCGCTGGCGTGTGATCGCTGAAGGTTAGTAAGAATTCTCAATCGACTTGAGATACAAGTTCGGTCGGAAATGAAATGCCGATGAAGAAAAATATGTTAAGCGTCATTCTCGTTACTCTCATCATTCCTGTCATGAACGTAGCAGGCTATCAATCCGTCCAGAAGCCGCAGATTGCGCCTGACCACTCACTTGCGCCGCCGATCTACATACAAAAGGGGCTACCTGCGCACGACCGCAACTGGGATGCGCAGGATTACCTCCAAGCTGCTCAGGTTCTTCAAGCCCTTGCAGGCGTTGATACCACGCAACTCCCTCGATACGGTAGCCCAATATCAGGCGCAGTCTTCGCGCGAATTGTGTCGCACGACAACTTCAAGCTTTTTGACAACGCAATTTTCAGTCAACAACAGAAATTCAAAGCGGCGACCGCCCTACTACAGGGGCTTGGCCAAATCACATTAGTCTACGCGTCGGCGACTACTCAGGAGAGAATATTCGACTCCGAGCTAGTCGAGCTGATGCGATATGTCCTAGAGGTGTCTGGCGAGGTTACGCGGCTCACCGACGCAATGTTTGCGGCGCTGCCGACCAACGATCCGGACTACGACACTCGTATTAAAGGTCGCGAACAAATGCGTCAAGGGATGGCCCGAGTCGTCATCGGGTGTCTTGACACGCTTGCGTCGAGGGAGAGCTACCGATCGTCAGACCTCTTACGCCTTGCTCAGACTTTGGACACCACAGTGCCAGTAATATTCTCCTTCTTATTGCCAGGCGCTCAACAGGAGTTATCCGTACGCATCCAGCGAATGATCGAACAGGAACCCAACTCAAGCATCAAACAGCGGTTACTGCATCTAGCGGCGGCGATCGCGAAGTCCAAAGCAGGCTGAAATCGCATTCAAACTCGGTCAGGAGTCAGGCCTGCAATACTGCAATTCCGAAGATCCACCTTCAGAGTCCTGTCGCGATCTACTATTGCCGCTCGCTTACGAGTCTCACCTCGTTCACATATGAGTCTAATAGCCGAGCCCACCGTGTTGTGAGAGCCCGGACCAATTCATGATAAACTCCTTGAAACTCAACCTTGAGGTCTCGGTATGGAGCTAAAGATAACCGTCTCAGAGCAAGCAACAGCCGCCCTGGAGCAACGGGCTCGAGAGCGCGGTTGTAGCGATGTGAACAAATACGTCGAGCGGCTTATCGCTACTGACCTTCTGGCGGCTAAGTCCTTTGACGAAATCCTCGCGCCCATTCGCAGGACGTTTCAAGACAGCGAAATGTCCGAAGATGACTTGGACGCTTTCTTCGAAGAAGCGCGTGAAGAGGTTTATCAAGAGAGAAAGGCGAGAGAGCAATGAGCAAGGCCGGCTGGTGTCGTATACCGCAACAGGTGATGCCATCCGCATTATCAGTTCAAGGGAACTAACGCCAGCGGAGCGAAAACAATATGAAGAAGGCTGAAACAGAGATGGATGATGAGCTTCGGCCAGAATATGATTTGGCGAGCTTGCAAGTCAGGAAACTGGGCTCTGGGCGAAAGAGCTTTGGCGGATCGGTAGTGCGTTTGGAGCCGGACGTTGCGGAAGTCTTCCCGGACGCGGATTCAGTAAATGAGGCGCTTCGCTTTCTGATAAGAATCACAAAGGAAAACAAGCCGCCTCTCGATGACGCCAGAAGCGATGGTTGACAGGCTTGGCCAGATCGTCACCAACGCGCTTCTTATTACTTGAAACTTCCGCCTCTAGAACATCAAGAAAGTTGTTTTACCTACATAGAACCTCACGGTCTTCGAGATCAGGCCCGCAACTCTGTCCGTCTTGACGATTTCCTGTACACTGTTTCCGCTCGGCGAACAAGTCGCTAGAATGATGTCCTCTCTCAAAATGATCGGTCACCGTCACGTGGGAAAGCGGGGACGATGGAGGTTAGACGATGAAGTATCTCTCTCGAGTCCGCTCCTTGAAGTTGCTCGTGTTCATTCTGTTGGCGTTTCCCACGTGCGCCGCTTTTACCTCGTCAGATTCGCAAGACCCGAAGCCCAAAGACGACCGAAGCCTCGGGGTTCGCCCTAACACAGCAACCGCCACCCCGAGCCAAACAAAGTCGGGCGCCGGCAAACCGGAGCTCTTGCTTCAGGCGGGCATCACCTCGCCGCAAAGCCAAATCAGCTTCAGCCCGGACGGCCGATTGCTCGCCTCGATGGGAATGGTCGGCAATGCGATCAAGTTGTGGGAGGTTGCGTCAGGCCGGTTATTGCGCCAGCTCGACAGCGGCATTCCCTCGATGGGCGCGAGTTCATTGACGCGGCCTTTCAGGTTCAGCGCCGACGGGCGCACCCTGATCGCGATGGCTGACGGCAAAGTCAGGCGATGGGAGGTCGAGACCGGCCGCGAGCTAGCCACCACAACGTTGCCGACCGCCAGGGATTTCGTGACGGCTCTCCTCAGCGAAGACGGGCGCATACTCGCCGCTTCGAACCTGAACAATTCGGCGGTGCGGCTCTGGGACACCACCGCGGGACGCGAACTACAAGCTGTTGCCTTCGAGAAGGACGATCACATCGCGTCACAGAATGCGATCGCCCTCAGCCCAAACGGCAGCTTGTTGGCGGTGTTGACCGATACAGTGAAAGTCTCGCGCAAAGGCGCCGCCGAGACCACGTTGCAAGTAACCGTCTTCGAAGTTGCAAGCGGACGAAAATCGCAGACCCTCAAAATCTCCTCAGGGCCGACGCAATTCGGCGTAGCTGCCGACGCGTCTGCGAGCGTCGCCTTCAGCGGCGACGGCGCATGGCTGGCGATGCGCGACGACTCCTCGATGAAGATTTGGGATGTCGCCACAGGACGTGAGATGAAGAGCTTTGCCCCGCCGAGAATGTTGGCCAACCAATCTGACTCTTCAATGCTCATGTTTGCGGGCAAGTTTCTTTTCAGTCCCGACCGCCGCTTACTTTCGGTGGTCAGCGAAACCAACAAGATCACTCTGATCGATGCCTCTTCCACTACGACGCTGCGAACGCTGGCCGGGCACGACGGTGCGATCATTAGCCTCAGTTTCAGCGCCGACAGCAAACTCCTCGCTTCTTCTGGCACTGACAATCAGATCAAGGTCTGGGACACGGAGACTGGCCGCGAAGTGAAGGCGCTGAGCGGCTCGGCCATGCCGGTAAGCGATCTCGCATTCTCTCCGGACGGGAAGTCGCTGTCTCTTGCGGGGCTTCAGGCAGTCAGCTCCTGGGAATTGACTACCGGTGGAGTGCGGCGAGGCGTCGCGCTGCCGGATGACTATGCGCGGCACAGACTAAGCGGGATGCAGGAACGCGGCTGCCAGTTGAGCCGCGACGGAAAATTCGTGATTGCCGGGAGCAGCAGTCAATCCGTTGCAAAAGTCTGGGAGGTAGCCACAGGCCGCGAATTGCCAAACGTGTCATTGACGCAGGGCAAATACCTGGGCAACGCCGCCTTCAATGGCGACGGAAGCGTTCTAGCTCTCGTCGAGAGAGATGCGCAGAAGTCTGGTGGGCCGGGTCCTCAAGCTTCGCAGCAACAATCGCCACAGACCCCAGTCAGCCCTCCGACTCAGCCCATTGTTATGCCCGATATGAGCAAGGTTATGGAGCAGATGCGCAAGGACCCGAAGAAAATGCAGGAGCAGATAAAAAAGGCGCAGGAGGCAATGAAGAATGGCGACATGAGCGCCGGTATAGCGGTATTGGAATCGATGGGAGTCACGCCACCAACAATCAAACCGAGCCAAAGTCCAGGCAGTCTCCGCATTCTCGATGTTGCATCGGGCCGCCAACTGCAAGCGCTTCCGATTGTTCCTTCGGGTTTAATGAACATGATGATGACGAACTCGGCTTTGTCGAGCTCGACATTGGCCTTCAGTCCTGACGGCCGCATCGTTGCCTCGGCTACTGGAATCAACTCGGCTATCACACTCAGAGACGTAAGCACAGGCCAGGAGCTGCGCTCGCTGAAGACAGAGCTTTCGATGATGGTTTACTGCCTCGCGTGGAGCGCCGACGGCCGGCGGCTAGCGTCGGCGCACTCGGGGTTCAAACAAGGTTTTAACCCAGCCAACGGCGGCGACAAGTTCTCTTTTGATGACATGACGTTCTCGATCAAAATATGGGACACCCAGACGGGACAAGAGCTGAACTCCCTTGCTGGGCACAACAATATCGTCAACGGGCTCGCGTTCAGCCGCGACGGCCGGATGCTGGCTTCAGGAGGTTTCGATAGCACAATAAAGCTATGGGACGTGTCATCAGGTCGAGAGCTTCGCACCCTGACGGGCCACACCGGCTCGATCGTGGCGCTCGACTTCAGCAGCGATGGGCGATTCGTGGCTTCAGGCAGCGACGATGGCAGCGCGCGATTGTGGAACTCTAAAACGGGCGAACTGCTCGCGACTCTCGTAAGCCTGAACAGAGGCGACGACTGGCTTGTCGTAACGCCCGATGGGCTGTTTGATGGTTCACCCGGCGGATGGAATCAAATTCTGTGGCGCTTCTCACCCAACACGTTTGACGTTTCGCCGGTCGAGATTTTCTTCAACGAATATTACTATCCGGGGCTGCTGCCCGATATTCTCGGCGGCAAGAAGCTGCCAGTTGTCGCTGACATCTCCCAAAAAGACCGCCGCCAGCCTAAGCTTACGATCGAGACCGACGGCCAGAGCGCCAGCGTTTCAACTCGAGGTCTGAAGGTGAAGATCAAGGTCACCGAAGCGCCCGCGGGCGCCCAGGACGTGCGCCTGTTCCGCAACGGCTCGCTGGTCAAGGTCTGGCGCGGGGATGTCCTGAGGGGCCAGGTTGGCGCGACGCTGGAGACGTCCATCAGCGTAGTCGCCGGACAGAACCAGCTCACCGCGTATGCCTTCAACCGCGACAATGTGAAGAGTATCGACGCGACGCTCGCCATCAACGGAGCCGACTCCTTGAAGCGCGCGGCGACGCTCCACCTTCTCGCCATCGGGGTTAATCAATACGCAAACTCCGGCTACGACCTCAAGTACGCGGCGGCGGATGCACGCGCGTTCGCCGAAGAAGTCCAACGCCAGCAAAGAAAGCTTGGCAGCTATGGGCAGATTGAGGTTACAACCTTGCTCGACAGTGACGCGACGAAAGCGAACCTCCTGTACGCGTTGAAGCGGCTGGCGGGTTCAGCGGACGCTCAGGCTCCGCAAGGCGCTCCGCCCGCGCTCGAAAAGATCAAAGCCTCGGAACCGGAAGATGCTGTGGTTATTTTCTACGCGGGACACGGGACTGCTCAGGAACAGCGCTTCTACCTTATTCCTCACGATCTCGGATATGCGGGAGCGCGTACCGACCTCGACGAAACGGGGTTGAAGACAATCCTATCGCACAGCGTCTCGGACCTCGAGCTTGAGCAAGCATGCGAAGGCATTGATGCCGGGCATATGCTGATGGTGATTGATGCATGCAACAGCGGGCAGGCGCTTGAAGCTGAAGAGAAGCGTCGTGGGCCGATGAACTCGAAAGGGCTCGCGCAGCTTGCATATGAAAAGGGTATGTACATACTGACCGCCGCGCAGAGTTTTCAGGCAGCTATGGAAGCTGAGCAACTGGGTCATGGTTATTTGACTTACGCGCTTGTTGAAGAAGGGCTCAAGTCCGCGGCTGCCGACGTTGACCCTAAAGACGGTCAGGTGGTGTTGCGCGAGTGGCTCGACTACGCGACCGAACGCGTGCCCAGAATGCAAGAGGCGAAGATGAGGGAAGGGCGAGGGCTTACGCACAAGGTCGCTTTCGTGGAAGGAGAGGAGAAGGTGGAGGACGTGGACAAACGAAGTGTGCAGAGACCTCGCGCCTTCTATCGCCGCGAGCCGGAAACTCAGCCGATGGTAGTGGCAAAGCCCTAGACCCGGATCAGAAACGAGGCGGAAGCAACTTCGACTGCGACCAAGTTTCCGCGATGCGAATGCCAAGAACGTGAAGGTGGTGGCTTTCTTGCACCAACTGAAGTTGGCGGCCTTAGGTCTGGACATTAACCATCACTGAGAGATGCGACCCTTCGGGGTTACTCCACCAACTGAGGTTGGTGAGATTAACCGCAAATGAATAAGAAATTCGCGATGATCAACAACCGTAGGAAACCCTTCGCAATCCTGTTATGCGCGATGAGCCTCATCACTATTTCCCCAGCGCAGCAACAAGACCAGACGCGCGGTCTGCGCGTCAAAAAAATCGAGGACAGCCGGCCTGTATCCGCTACGCCAACTGATCCTCGCCAACCGCGCACGTATCGCTCCGTGACTGGTGCGGCTTCATCTTCTGAGCTGCGGAAATCGGCGTCGGCATCTGAAGCAGTTATCGGCATAACGCTGTGGCGCTTGCGGCCTGCTCAGCCTGCTGACAACCAAGGCGCGAGAATTCTGGAGCACCACGCGGCAAAGAGCGCCGAATGGACTGCCGAGCGAATCGAAGCCGGTACGCGCATCAACGAAGGAGAGCGAGTGCGTGTCAGCATCGAATCTCCGAGCACGGGGTATCTCTACGTCATCGATCGAGAGCAATACGCCGACGGCAGTTTGGGTGATGCCAACTTAATCTTTCCCACAGCGCGCACGCGCGGCGGCAACAACGCCGTGGTTGCCGGACGACTCATCGAGTTTCCAGCTCAGGAAGACAACCCACCTTACTTCACCTTGACTCGCAGCCGCCCGGAGCATATCGGCGAAGTGCTGATTTTGATTGTCTCGCCGCAAGCGCTCGCCGAGCTGCCCGCGAGTGCGGAACCGGTCAAAGTAGCAGCAGAGAAGCTGGCGCAGTGGGAGAAAGAGTGGGGTGGGCGAGCCGAGCAATTCGAGCTCGAAGGCGGAGCGGGCCTACCGTACACCAAAGCAGAAAAGTCGGCAGGCGGAGACGGCTCAAGGATGCTGACACAATCGGATCCGCTTCCTCAAACGATCTTGCGGATGAACGCAAAGTCCGGAAGCCCCGTGCTCGTGAAGGTCGTGCTGCGAATAGCCCCATGAGCTTGTCTCCCAAACTCAAGGGCGAACTCTCGCTCCACGTGCGGTCTTAATGCGAGGGACTCGCGTTCCCAATCCACGGTTACACAATTGACCCGTATGCCTGCATGAAAAGGAGATAAGCCGATGCATCTGACCGAACCGCGTGTTACACCTCTTCCCGAGTCTGAGTGGAATGA
>JADGNW010000093.1 GCA_017883315.1 Blastocatellia bacterium
CTGAAGCTCGTCGATCAGCCGCTTCACTCGTTTGCGTTTGAGATTCTCCTGCGAGCCGCATAGATCGCAAGGGATGATCGGGTAGCTCTGAGCTTGAGCATATGCCGCAATGTCTCGCTCCCAGCAGTAGGCCAGCGGGCGTATGACCATGTTGCGGCCGTCGTCGCTTCGAAGCGCCGGCGGCATCGCTTTCAAGGAGCCGCTGAAGAAAAGGTTGAGCAGGAACGTTTCGAGAATATCGTCGGCGTGATGACCCAGCGCGATTTTTGCACAGCGCTCTTCAACCGCGATGTTGTAGAGAATACCGCGACGCAACCGGGAGCAGAGCGAGCAGGTGGTCTTGCCTTCGGGCACGACGGCTTTTACTACGGAATAGGTGTCGCGCTCGACGATTCGAAACGGCACGTCCAACTTTCTTAGATATTCAGGTAAAACATGTTCGGGAAAGCCCGGCTGCTTCTGATCGAGGTTAACCGCAAGCAGCTCGAACCTGACCGGCGCCCGGCGTTGGAGGTCGAGCAGCAGAGTCAAAAGTGTGTAACTGTCCTTACCCCCGCTGAGACAGACCATAACGCGGTCGCCGTCTTCGATCATGTTGAAGTCAGCGATCGCGCGTCCGACGCCGCGCAAAAGGTCCTGCTTCATTTTCTCTCTGCTCATCCTTCTGAACCCATCAGTGCATCCGAGCGACCTGATACTAGCATGGCGTCGCGAACGCGTGCCACGCACTAGAATGGCAAGTAATGGTTCAGTTCGCCTTGCCGGGGAGAAGGAACCGCTGATTCACGCCGCCTACGGTGGACTGATCAGCGCAGATCAGCGAAACGAAGTCACCGCAAATCCGCGGTTCCTTCTCCCCGGTGCGCTGCAAACGTGGCCGGCTTGCGTATAAACTGATTAGCCTATGGCGCTCGATCGCATCTCAGTTGAATGTTACGCGGGAGCGCGCGCCGACGAACGCCCACGAAGAATAAAGATCGGCGGCCAGGAGCATCTTGTTGCTCGCCTGCTTGGCGAGTCTGTGGAAGAAGCGGTCTCTGGCAAAGCGCGAACACGCCGCTTCAAAGTTCTAACCGATGAGGGATTGGTTCTCGAAATAGTTCACGCAAGCGACGGCGCCTGGTATCTCGAGTCTTACGATCCAGCGAGCGCCTGATTCACCGCTTCATCGAGCGCCTTGCCGTGCGATTGGTCCCACCCGATCAGATGCTTGATCAATCTTCCGTCGCGGCCAAAGACCAACGTCTGCGGAATCGTATCATCCTCGGTGCCCAGATAAGTCGTGAACATATCGTCTGTGGCTAAGCCTACCGTGTAACCTATTCCGTAGTTGTCGATGAATTTGCGAATGTCCTCAGGCGAGGACTTGCCTCGATCGTCAATGTGCAAGCCGACGACTTCGACACCGCGGTCACGATTCTCGCGAGCGATTCGCGCGAGCTGAGGAGTCTCCTGCCGGCAAGGCGCACACCACGTCGCCCAAAAGTCCATCACCACCACCTTGCCGTGATAAGCAGAAAGCTTGATCGTCCGGCCGTCAACCGTGCGAATGTCGAAGTCCGCGGGCACTCGCGTCGAGCGAAGGTCTGACACCGAGGTGCCCGGAAGCGCGAGCCCCAAATTGGTATTCTCGTCACGATGCCCCGACAGCACTGTATAGCCCACGGTCGCGATCAATCCGGCTACCACCACCGTCGCGATGATACGCCCTGGCGTCCAGAAAGTTGTTTGAGTGTTCAGCTCTGCCATTGCTGATTCTTCATTCCTGGTCGCGCTGTTCGGTGTCTTCGGAAACATCGCGAAGCGGAATCGAGACGCTATACTCTTCGCCGGCCCACCTGCCCAGATCGATGATGCGACATCGTTCAGAGCAAAACGGCCGGTTAGGATTGTCTTTCCATTTCGTAGGCTGTCTGCAGATCGGGCACTTCATGTGTCGAACCCTCAGTATCGTCTGACTCCTGCCTTCATTAAAAGATACCCGGGAAGGTTGTCGTGCGCAATTAGGCAGTGAGGTCGGCTGTTGCGGCGGTTGAATTACGTTGTTTGTGAAAATCGCGCCGAAGCCGGTTGAACCCGTGGGTCAAACCAGCCTCGGCGCGAGCCGGGAACAAGTGTCGGTCGATGATCCTTTATTCCAGGACGTGAATGTTCTTGCTCACACACATGTCCTTGAGCACCTTCGGCCAAACGGTAACGCTCACCTCACCAAGATGCGCCTTCTTGAGCAGGAGCATGTAGGTGCGTGATTGCCCGATTCCGCCACCGATGCTCAACGGGAGTTCCTCGTTGATGATGCCGCGGTGATAAGGCAGCTTCAGAAAATCGAGTTGGCCGGTGATCGACAACTGCTTCTTGAGAGTTTCCGCGTTGACGCGAATCCCCATCGAGGTCAGCTCGTGACGCCGCCTGGTCACAGGGTTCCAAACAAGGATGTCGCCGTTCAACCCGTGCATCTCCTTGCCTTCTTTGGAAGTAGTTTGTGTTACCCAGTCGTCGTAGTCCGCCGCTCTCAGTTCGTGAGGATAACCGTCCTTCAACGTCCAGCCGATGCCGTAGATGAACACTGCCGGATACTCTTGAAGTATCGCCGTCTCGCGAGCCTTGCGCGGCAGGTCTGGATACTTTTCAAGAATGTCTTCGGCGTGTATGAACGTGAGCTTCTCGGGAAGGCTGGGATACTTTTTGCTCTTCAGTTGCGGGAAGAGCTCTTGTACACACGTCTCCGCGCCCTTAAGGACCTTCCATAGCTTCTGAACTGTTTCAGTCAGGAAGTCCAGGTTGCGCTGCTCGGGCGTCATCACTCTTTCCCAGTCCCACTGATCGACATAGGCGCTGTGGTCGTGATCGAGAAAATAGTCCTTCCGAACGGCTCTCATGTCGGTGCAGAGGCCCTCGCCTTGTTGCATTCCGAATTGCTTCAGCGCGACTCGTTTCCACTTAGTCGCCGCCTGCACGACTTGCGCGTCGATCGGATGCTTGTCGTAATCGTTTGATATGTGAAACTCAATTGGCGTGCGCGAACCGTCACGATCGAGCATATCGTTGACGCCGCTCTCGACGTCGACAATCAGAGGAACACTCACCATCATCAGGTTCAATTCCTTGCACAAATTTTCTTCGATGTAGTTCTTCACTGCGAAGATTGCCTTCTGCGTTTCCTTAGGCGTAAGCAGCGAGCTGTAGTCTGCCGGCAACACCTTTTCCAATTCGTTGTAGTCGCCGATCCCGGGCCCGGCCAGGTCTTGTTTCTTTGCTACCATTGGTTCTCTCCTTGGCTTGATTTGAGGGAAACAAACAACTCCCCTCAGCAGGATAAGCGTTGAGATACCGGGATAGTATGACGAGCGTCACGCGACGCTGTGATGGCGGTCACGGCTGGTGCGTAAACCGTTCGACTCCAGCCCGGGCGCTCCCGGCGGGGCTGAAGAAACCCGGGTGAGCAGTCGTCCCTTGCGATGGTTCAAGCACAACTTGCCGCCAACGCGGTAACGCTAGTCAGCACTGCGCCGTGTAGTACTCGCAATAATCCACAAGACAGCATTGCTCGCACAGCGGACCGCGCGGGCGGCAGATCTGTCGCCCGAGCCGAATCAGGTTGATGTGTACTTCGTAGTAGCGCTTCTTCGGGATCATCTCGCCCATCAGCCGATGAGCCTCTTCGTCTGAACACTTGTCGGGAATCAGCCCTAGCCTCCGCGCGATTCGAAAGATATGAGTGTCGATGGGAAACACCGGGCGGTTGCACGCGAACAGCAGAGTACAAGCGACGGTCTTCGGCCCGACACCTTTGAAGCTTGCGAGAAATCCCCTGGCTTCTTCGAGTGGCGCGGTCTTTAGGAAAGCGAGATCGAGCGATCCGCGCCGCTTGTGAATTTCGTTGAGCAGTTGTCTTATGCGAACCGATTTTTGCTTCGCGAGC
This sequence comes from Blastocatellia bacterium, assembly GCA_017883315.1. Lineage (GTDB taxonomy): Bacteria > Acidobacteriota > Blastocatellia > UBA7656 > UBA7656 > Onstottus_A. Next base: position 3,923 of record JADGNW010000093.1, read on the forward strand.
CCGCCTGATTTTATCGCTGCTTCAATCGAGGTGACTCGCGCGCGCCTTGCCGACTCCCAGGCAGGAAACCGCCGCTTCAGACTGTCGAACGCGCGCTTGCTGTTAGCGTTGGTTGTTGATTGCGAGAGTATCGTCTCGATGAGCACGTCGAGCGGATCAAGTCCGCGCTCAAGTTTCGGCACGCCGTAGACCGCTCGGAGGTTTTGGATAATGTAGGGGAGCGATTCGCGCGCGAGAACGCGATCATTTGACGCTTCGTGATTCATCGTGGATGGTCTATCACTACAACCAATCTCGCGCAACGTAGCACCGTCTTGTCGCCGCCATCGTCGCCGTTCACGAGCGTCACGTTTCACGCATCACGTTTCATTCATTGCGTTTCGTTGACACTCTCGAACAGCGTTTGCGATAATCCGACAGTGCCGCTGCGTTAAGCCATTACGCTTATGCGCCCGTAGCTCAGCTGGATAGAGCGCTTGCCTACGAAGCAAGAGGTCGCAGGTTCGAATCCTGCCGGGCGTACTTTAGATTCAAAGATTACAGGCAGCTATACCGCTGCCTTTTCTTTTTGGTGGTGTGCCAACCTCGCCAAAGAGTATCTTTTCAAGCTTATCCGACGCTGCTTGCTGCATCCTTGGTCATGGCTTCACCTGGCCGGCCACCCCGGCAAGCGCATCGTTGACGATTTCCTGCGCCTCATCCACGATGCGGCGTAGATGATCTTTCCCGCAAAAGCTCTCGGCATAGATCTTGTAAATATCTTCGGTACCTGATGGGCGCGCGGCAAACCATCCACTCTTAGCAATCACCTTCAATCCGCCGAGGGGTGCGCCATTGCCTGGTGCATGGTCGAACATGCCCTGGATCTTTTCGCCGGCGAGATCCGTTGCTCGAATCTGTTGGGGCGAGAGCTTCGACAATATTCTCTTCTGCTCCGGGGTGGCGGGTGCTTCGAACCGGTCATACACAGACTCGCCAAACTTGGATGTAAGCTCGCGGTAAATCTCGCCAGGATCGCGGCCTATCCGCGCTGTGATTTCTGCTGACAGCAACGCCGGGACTATTCCATCCTTGTCGGTCGTCCAGACGGTGCCGTCGATGCGGAGAAAGGATGCGCCAGCGCTCTCTTCGCCGCCGAAGGCGAGCGAACCGTCGAGAAGGCCGTCAACGAACCACTTGAAACCGACCGGCGCCTCGTACAACTTCCGGCCAAGCGCCGCTGTCACCCGATCGATCATCTGGCTGCTTACCACTGTTTTTCCGACCGCTGCGTCCGCGCGCCACTGTGGCCGATGTTGGAAGAGGTAGTGAATCGCAACTGAGAGATAGTGATTTGGCGGAAGCAGGCCAGTGCTTCGCGTAACGATCCCGTGCCTGTCATGATCGGTATCGCACGCGAAGGCGATGTCGAACCGGTCCTTAAGATCGATCAAGCTCTGCATGGCATAAGGCGAGGATGGGTCCATACGAATATGGCCATCCCAATCAACGGTCATGAAACGGAAGGTTGGATCGACATCTTTGTTAACAACAGTGAGGTTCAGCCCGTAGTGCTCGGCGATCGCGGCCCAGTAGTGAACACCTGCGCCGCCGAGCGGGTCGACGCCCAGGCTGATCTTTGCGCTACGAATCGAAGCCATATCAATCACGTTGCCGAGATCGCTCACGTACGCGTTTAGATAGTTGTGTCGATGAGTGGTGTCGGCGCGGAGCGCCTTTTCGAAGGAGACTCTCTTTACGCCCAGGAGGCCGCCCTTAAGATAGTCATTGGCCCTGGTTTCGATCCAATGTGTCACACCGGCTTCTGCCGGCCCACCGTTTGGCGGATTGTACTTGAAGCCGCCATCGTCGGGCGGGTTGTGCGAAGGCGTGATGACAATTCCGTCCGCCGGTGCTGAGGTACGGTTGCGGTTGTAGACGAGTATCGCGTGAGAAACTGCGGGAGTCGGAGTGTATTCATCGTTTTCGGCGAGCATGACCTCGACGCCGTTTGCTGCCAGCACTTCGATCGCACTAGCAAACGCTGGCACGGAAAGCGCGTGCGTGTCGATGCCGAGGAACAGCGGGCCATCGATTCGTTTCTGTTTGCGGTAGTCGCAGATCGCCTGACTGATGGCGACAACGTGCAATTCATTGAAGCTCTTTTGAAGGGCGGAACCGCGATGTCCTGAAGTGCCGAACGCGACCTGCTGCTCAGGTACCGAAGGATCAGGCACCTCTGTGTAGTAGGCCGTGATGAGTTTGGGCACGTTTACTAACAGCGCTTGTGGCGCTGGCTTTCCCGCCAAGGGGCTTACGTCTTTTATTGCCATGTTAATTTCGCCGTTCTAGATCAGGGTCTCCCTACTAACCCCTTCGCTGAAAAGTTGGTAGAAACCCGTCCGCAGAACCTCTTCTGTCACCTCGAAAGACAGCAATGCTTGTACTCCTTCCCACTCCTGCATGGGCAGGGAGCGTTCCGACCGTATCTCGGGCGGCGCGAGGACGTTAGTTTCAGCAGGGATACTGTATCTTGATGGAACATCTCCTGTAGCATCCCGTACAATTCAGGCTCTCTTTTTTCGAGCAAGTCCGGCGATTTGAAGAAATACTCCGCCAGCACCGCAAAGAATTCCTGTTCGTTCGTGTATGCGTAAGCGCGGATGGAGGAACGATTCCTGGGAGGATCGGCAAGTTCCCGTGCGACGTATTGCACCCAATGCTTGACTGCTTGCCAGGGAACCTCGGGGGGCAGGCCGTTTTCGACCTCCTCTACTTCCACCAAATGCGCGAACTCATGAATACCCACGTTGTCCCTGTTCGACTGGCTGTCGAACCCCGCGAGGAGCGACGGCTTGGACAGAATCATCACACCACGTAGTTGCTTCAGGCCCACCATGCCAAGAATGTTCTCGTCGGCATTCCCAGTTGTTTGATACTCCTCTCCGAACGAGTCGGCGTAGACAAGCACTTCACCTAGTCGATGGTATTCCCAATCGTGGAATCCGAAGATAGGGATCGCCGCACTGGCGGCAACCAAAACCCGGATCGTGTCATCGACCTCGGTCCCGATGCCAGTGATCCGGACCTCATCCAGGAAAACTTTGACAAGCTGTCGAAATCGTTCTTTCTCATGGGTTGGCAGCGCTCGGAAAAAGGCGACGTGAGATTGAAGTACCTGTTCCCACGAAGCGGGAAACGGCTGTCCCATAATCCTCAACCGCCGGACGCATCTCCGTCGAACCAACCAGTAGATGAACGGACAGAGGCCCAGAGAGAGAAGCAGAGGAGGGTAAAACCAGCCCGCAACCGCGGACACGACTGCCACCGCACCAGCAAGGGCGAAGGCAAGGTTGCGGTTACGCCGGCTACTCTCCGCGGTCACCAGCATTGTCGTTTGCTCCTGGCAAGAATGGCTACCTCGCTTTCGGTGAAGTGATCCGTTGGCGTCAGTGGCCGCTTCAGCAGCGGGTTGTCGTAGAGAGAGATTTGGCCGACCGAGAGATATTTCGCGGCCCGCCAGCAGCCATCCATCCGTGGCAGCAGTTCCGCAGTGAGCGTTTTTGTTTTCGTGTTTCGCACAAATCACAACCTCGCGTTCCGCAGCCGCAAGGCGTTGCTGATGACCGAGACGGAACTCAGGCTCATCGCGGCGCCGGCAATGATCGGGCTGAGCAGTAAGCCGAAGAACGGGTAAAGCACCCCCGCCGCCACGGGAATACCAAGCGCGTTGTAGAGAAAAGCGAAGAACAGGTTCTCCCGGATGTTCCGCATCGTGGCGCGACTGAGACGGATGGCCTTGGCAATGCCGCGAAGGTCGCCTCTCACCAGGGTGATGCCGGCGCTTTGCATCGCCACATCGGTGCCGGTGCCCATGGCAATGCCGACTTCCGCTTCGCTGAGGGCCGGTGCGTCGTTGATGCCGTCGCCGGCCATCGCAACGTGTTTACCTTCGGCGCGCAGCTTCTTGACATGAGCGACTTTCCCGGCGGGTTCGATCTCCGCTTCCACCGCATCAAGGCCGAGTTGCTTGGCCACTGCGGCAGCAGTGCGGCGGTTGTCGCCTGTGAGCATGACAAGCTTCAACCCGATCGAGTGAAGATCACGTATTGCTTCCGCTGTGGTGGATTTTATCGGGTCAGCGACGGCGAGGATTCCCGCCGGTTTTCCATCTACGGCGACAAACATCGCGGTCTTGCCTTCTTCTTGAAGTTTTACAGCCGAGGCCTCAAGCGGCTCCAGACCGGTGATCTTTTCGTTCCGCAAGAAATCCGGTTTGCCGATCATCACCGCACGATCAGCGACGGTGCCGAGAACACCGCCCGCCGTCACTGAACGAAAGTCTTTCACGGCATCGAAAACGACGCCTTGTTCCTTCGCGCCCTGCACAATCGCGGCGGCGAGCGGGTGTTCACTGTTCTGCTCAAGGGAGGCGGCGAGACGAAGGAACTCCTTCGCGGCGAAACCGCCGGTGGGCAGGACAGCCATGAGCTTGGGTTTCCCCTCCGTGAGGGTACCCGTCTTGTCCACGACGAGCGTAGTGATTTTCTCCAACCGTTCGAGCGC
>JADGNW010000490.1 GCA_017883315.1 Blastocatellia bacterium
CTCGCGATTCGCCGCGCGACCGAGGCGCTGTCGAAATCGGAGGACATCGAGGGCGTTGGGCGCGTGCTTCGAGACGCGTTTGAGGGAAACGACTTCGACGGCTTTGAGCTGAGGCTCGCGTCCGGTCCCATCGCGCGCCTCGCCCTCGAACACAGCAACGCTTCGCAAATGAAGTGGCAGAAACCAAACGGCAGTGAAAAAGAGGCCGCAGGCCAAGCGATCTGGACCCTCACACTCGATCTGAAAAAGACACGTGGTCAGAGGCTCGGGACTTTCTTGCTTTATCGCAGATACAGCGGTTCCGCGCTCTTGGTCGATGTGAACCTGCTGATCTTGGGTTTCAACACCGCTCTCACGGAAGCGTTAGATAACGCTTTGCGAAAAACTCCCCGGCTGCTCAAAGAAGAGCGATCCACTCCGACTGAATCAGATAGTGGTAGCCATCATATGACCACCGCACCCTGAACTCTTAAAGCGTTCAACGCGGACCGGAAGTCAGAGATCAGAGGTCAGAAATCAGAAGTCAGCGCCTGACCTTTGATCTGCCTTCTGCCTTCTGATCTCTGACCTCTGACCTCTGACCTCTGGTTTCAACTCAGCGCGGTCCCGCCGGCAGATTCTGCTCAAGATACCTCGTCAACAACTCGAACAGGTGCCGCATTGTGTTTGGGCCTTCGCTTATCGAATGCGTCCGATTGGGATACGACATCAGCGTGAACGGCTTGTTCGCGGCCACCAGCGCGTTGATCAACGCCTCGGTGTTCTGATAGTGCACGTTGTCGTCGCCTGTTCCGTGCACCAACAGCAGGTTGCCCTGCAGCTTGTCGGCAAACGTGATCGGCGAACCGCGCTTGTAGTCTTCCGCGTTCTGCTGCGGCAGTCCCATGTAGCGCTCTTGATAGATCGTGTCGTAATAGCGCTGATTCGCAACCGGCGCAACCGACATCCCGGTCTTGTAGATCTCCGGATAGCGGAACATCATGTTCAGAGTCATCGAGCCTCCGCCGCTCCAGCCCCAGATGCCGATTCTCGCCGCGTCAACAAACTTCCAGCGAGCTATGATGGCTTTCGCGGCCGCGGCTTGTTCTTGGGACGCGAGCACGCCGATCTGCCGATACACGATTTTTCGCCACGCGCGCCCTCGGGGACTGGGGGTGCCTCGATTGTCCACGCTCATGATTATGTAGCCCCGCTGCGACAGCATCACGTGCCACAAGTAGTTGTTGCTGCCCCAGGCGTCGAGCACCGTTTGCCCGGCGGGCTCGCCATAAACATGAAACAGCACCGGATACTTTTTCGATGGATCGAAATCGGGAGGCTTGATCATCCAACCATCAAGCTGAATACCGCCGCCAATGTCGACTCGAAAGAATTCACTTGGGCCGCGCTTGAGCTTGCTTACCTTCTCGATAACCGCCGCGTTCTCCACCATCGATCGCAAGCTCGCGTGACCGGGCAAGCGCACCAGCTCTGTTCGCGGCGGCTTGCCGAAAGCGGAATAGGTGTGGAAAGCGCAACCCGCCCGAGGCGCGATGTTGTATGAATGAGTTCCCGGTTGATTCGCTGGAGTCAGCCGCTCTTGTTTCCCGCTGCCATCCATGGCCGCGCGATACAAATAGCGCTGGGTTGCGTTCTCGGGCGAGGCGTAGTAGTACAACCAGCCGCCAGTCTCGTCGATGCTCTGAACGCTAATGACGTCAAACGCGGCGGGTGTTACGAGCTTCACCATCGTTCCATCGCGCGAAACGACGTACGCGTGCCGCCAGCCGTCGCGCTCACTCACCCACAAGAATCGCCTGCCTCCATTCAGCCAAACGATCTCGTCTCCGTGGATATCGACCCAGGCGTCATCGTGTTCGCTGAGGATCGTGCGCACGCCGCCAGTGCGAATGTCGCCAAGCATCACCAGGTTCGTGTTCTGCAAGCGATTGAGCTGCTGCAAGACAACTTCGTCAGAACTCTCAGCCCAATCCATTCGCGCGATGTAGTGATTGCGCGGATCGCCCGGCACGTCGAGCCACTTCGTCGTTCCACCCTGGGCGGCAACAATACCTATTCGCGACGCCGAGTTAGTCTCGCCGGCCTTCGGGTAGGGAATCGGCGTGATGATCGGGTACAGCGAATCAGTGTTGTTGATCAGATTGAAGTCCCGCACGCCTGCCGAATCGAGCTGCCAATATGCGATGTGATTGCCGTCCGGGCTCCAACGCCAGCCGTCGCGCAGATCGAGCTCCTCTTCGTACACCCAATCAAATGTGCCGTTGATGATCGTGCGCGAGCCGTCATCGGTCAGTCGCGTGATCCGATTGTCCGCAAGGGCTTCGACGTAGATGTTGTTCTCGCGCACGCAGCCGACCCGCGTGCTATCGGGCGAGAACTTAGCGAACATCAGCGTTGAAGGTTTGGCGTCACCGCCGAGCTTAATCAGGTTTCCAGAGTCGAGATTCAAAACCCAATAGTCACCACGAGTACGCTGGCGCCATACTCGTTGCGAGTTCGTGAAGATGAGCAAGAGCTTTTTGTTGGGCGACCAGTTGTAGTTCTCGATAGCGAGCGGCGTAGAGGTTCCCTTCGGGATAAACCGCTCGGCGGCGACAAGCACTTCGCGACGGCCCGTTTCGCTGTCATAGCGAACGATGTCGGCGCCATTCTTCAGTGTCGCAGAAGGCTCGAGCCGGGTGTAGCCTGCGCCACCATCAATCCAGCGGACCGGGCCCAGGACTTGAGACACAAACTCCGGCGAACTGAAGATACGATCAAGGGTGAGAATCGACGGCTCAGCTTGCTGAGCGAAAGCTTGCGAAGCCGAGGCAAGAAGCAAGAGGAGAAGCAGGCGGCGACGGATCATCTGTACCTCCAACTAAACATCAGCGGCTCTTAGCGTGCTTTGCGGATCTTTGCGTCTTTGCGCGGGGAATTCCTTTCTCGTGCGAGGCTCCGTTTCGCGCAAAGGCGCAAAGTCCCGCAAAGCTCGCTAACCCCTATTCCGCTCCTTCAATCAAGCGAGCGGCGTTCAA
>JADGNW010000491.1 GCA_017883315.1 Blastocatellia bacterium
CTCTCTTTGTATTCATCAGCCAGCCAGTTGCACCGGCCGCACCACTCGAGATGCGACGCGATCCGATCGCTCGAGCGAGGCTCGAGATCGCCTTCGATATAAAGCGGAATCATTTTTTCAATGCGCCTGCAGTTCATAACGTCACCTTTGCCGCGTTCCAGTCAGAGCGCGGTCTCTGAACTTCTTGATCTTTGTGCGAGCCGAACTTATCTGAGATCTCACGGTTGTCTGAGTCGAACCGAGAACTCGCGCCACTTCCTCTGTAGTCAATCCTTCCAAATCTCGGAGCACGATTGCCGCTCTCTCCTTTTTCGAAAGCGTGTCGAGCGCTTGCGTGATCATCGCTTGTTGCTGCGACCGGATCGCTGCGGCTTCAACGTCTTCAGTGCTCGCATGTGCATCGAAGTTGCCGAGCTCGCATTCCATCTCAAACGAAGTGAACCGATCCGGTCTCCCCCGCTTTCGCATTTGATCGCGGCATACGTTGATGATGATTCGATACAGCCAGGCCGCGAAGTCCTGCTCGACGCGGAACCCGCTGAGGTACTTGTACACCCGCAAGAAAACTTCCTGCGCGGCATCGCGAGCATCTTCTCGGTTACCCAACATTCGCCATGCAGTTGAAATCACTTTGCGCTGGTAGCAATCGATCATCTGCTCGAACGCAACCGGATCGCCCGCTTTCGCGCGTTCGATCATTGAAGCGACTGACGATGCTGCTGTCCTCGCAGAGCTGTCGGGCAACCCAAGGCTATCGGTCATCAAAGCTATTTCAGCAACCTCACCCGGCATTCGTCGTCATCCTCGCTCTATTAATCTCTACTTCGGTTCGGGGGAAAACGTTGAGAAGTTTCTTGATTGATCGAACAATTCGTATGCTTAAACGCGAGCGCGGCCGGTGGGTTCGAGTACGTGGCGGGATAATCGCACTAGTCGAGCTTCATCACGATGCAATCGACGAGGAACGGATCGTTGAACTCAGCTAGCTGTCCGGCCTTTCTCCCGGGAGCAGGGAAAAGGCGCGCCGAGAGCGGCTTGTGCAGTTTTGTTGAGAGCGCGGCGACGTCGCGAATCAACGCCGCAAGTTCCACGGCCGGCGTATCGCCAGGCAAGGGAACTACGTCCAGGCCAGTGCCGCACACGCTCGAATACAAGAGCAGCTCGCGAACACTGTAGCGGCCTTCGCCGGCGCGTTTCGCCAGGATCGGGTCTTCGAGAACTGGAAGCATCAAGCCGGAGTAGCCACAGCGTTTGATGGCGAGCCCGTGTAGCACATCAGTAATTGCCGCGCATGCTGCCAAGGTTGACGAGCTGCCGAACGGCGCGTGAGTCAATGTCTCGATGGCAGCGCCGATGCTCGCGTCTTTGGAAGGAGCAGGCGAGACGTCTATCCCGAGATACGCGCGGCGCTCAACACGAGCTATGTTCAATGCGAGTCTCTCAACCGGAGCCAGCTCGGACTCGAGCAGCGTTTTGAGTTTTGCTTTCGCATCGGCAATACCATCAGCCTTCTCGAATGCGTCTTTCAAGAGCAACGGGGTTTCGAGTCCGATGCTGAAGTCCGGCGATCCTTCGTGATAGCCCGCTGGAAAGAACGGAATGCCGGCCGGGCAATTTGCCGACGCGGTGAAGCGAAAATTACCTCGCCCTCCGGGACTTGCCTTAGCTATGGCGAGGATGGTTTCGGCGGCGGTCAACGCCGTCTGATCGTGGATGCCTCCGCCCGGTGAAGCAACAGTGACGCTAAAGTTGATGCTCTTCGTTTCGTTAATCAATCTTACAGCCCAACCCGCGAACTCAGCGTCGCGCCGGTTGTCGTTGATGACGGGTCCAATGTTAAGCAAGACATTTCTGGAGGAGACCATCTGGTCGAGGGCCTTCAGGTCGGCGAGCACGTCATTCCTATTGCGTCCATCGAGATAGTTCGAAAGCGGCTGAGTGGTGATTCGCAGAGTTTGAATTTCGTAGCCTGCCGCCACGAATTTCTCTTTCGCTCTTGCCAGGAAGTCAATCGCAGCTTCGATCGTCGCGGCGTCGCGCGTGCTCTTCAGGTTAACTCCCGCAGTGATGGTTCTGATCTTGAAGCGGTGGCCGCTTGCCGAAGACGTTCGCGAAGCTAACGGCAGCGCGAGCAGGATGATTAATGCTGGAGTAAGTTTCTTCATCGATCCTCACGAGACGGCATCGGTACTACTTCTGGTCTGAGTACTCGCGCTCGATTGCGCTGATCTTTTCGACGCGACGCCGGTGACGATCTTCCGTCAACTCAGTCGCGAGCCATACACGCACAATCTCGCGCATGCGATCTGTCGAGATCATCTTGCCGCCAAGCGTCAGCACGTTCGCGCCGTTGTGCTCGCGGCTGTTTCTAGCCGAAGCTTCGTCGTAGCACATCGCGGCTCGCACGCCCGGAACTTTGTTGGCGACCATACACGAACCGATACCGGCTCCGTCGATTACGATTCCAAGGTTGCATGTTTGGCTCGAAACGGCGCGCGCCACCAAATGCGCGTAGTCGGGATAGTCTACTGCTTCGGTCGAGTGCGTCCCGAAGTCCTGAAAGTCGTGGCCGAGATCGGCGAGCACGCGCTTCACATCTTCTTTCATCTCGTAACCGCCGTGATCCGCGCCCAGAGCGATCCTCATTTTGTGCGCCGCCGACCGCCGCCGCACTCGCTCGATCTGCAAGCCTCGTTCGCGCGCAAGGTCCTCGGCGAGCGGCGTCCAGATCGCGCCTTCATCGACGCGCAGCGTATCGCCCGCGGCAGCCGAGCGAATCTCGGTTTCAGTGATGACGCGTTTGCCTCTCTCGTCGATTATGCTCATCGCTCGCCGATTGTATTGCTCTGTGTCTTAGACAAGCAATAGCGGGAAGGGGGAGTGTCCTATTTTGTGCTGCCAATTCTCAATTACTTTCAAGGTTGTATACTATTGCACAGACTCCATAATGAGTTGGCCTGTATTATAGCGCGAGGTTTTTCTTAAGACGCAACGACGGAGGTAAGCGGTGACATTGCAACCCTCACTGAGTTACTCCAAATACGAAAGCCAAAAGAGAGCACGACGGCGGCAAGGTGACTTATGAGTCAAGATGATCGCGACGGTATCGAGGTGTTGAAAGCTGAACTCGACTTCATCGAGAAGGGTGGCTACGGCCGTTCGGTCAAGACGCCTCAGCAACCGACTTCTGTTTTTCAGGATTCTCCGAGCTGCCTCAACCTCGGCGATCCGGAACGAACCCATCCGTGCAGCGAGTGCCGGCTGATTGATTTCGTTCCTCCAGAGGAGCGGACTGAAAGTGTGCCTTGCCATCACATCCCACTCGATTCCACGGGAAGAACCATCGACGAGTTGGAATCGAACCAGAACCAGCGCGAGACCGAAGACGCAGTCAAGAATTGGCTGCGCGCAACCATCAAGCGGCTGGAGGCGGAGAAGCTCGCGAACACGACCGCTTGAATTGAAGATTGAGGGTCGAAGGCAACGCATGCAGGGGCCACCCCGGCTGCGTTGTTTTACTTGAGGACCTTTCGAAGAAAATGCCCGGTGTGGGAGCGCCCACAATCCACGATCGCGCTCGGTGGCCCGATTGCGACGACGTGACCGCCTTCGTCTCCGCCTTCGGGACCGAGGTCGATGATCCAGTCGGCGCTCTTAATCACATCAAGGTTGTGCTCGATGATAACGATCGAGCCTCCTGCATCGATTAGTTGTCTGAACGCCGCAAGCAACTTGTTGATGTCGTCAAAGTGGAGCCCGGTTGTAGGCTCGTCAAAGATGTAAAGAGAGCGTTCGCTTGTGCGGCGCGACAAGAAGGAAGCCAGCTTGACGCGCTGCGCTTCGCCACCCGAAAGCGTGGTCGCCGACTGGCCGAGCCTCAAATAACCAAGCCCCACGTCATCCATCACTCGCAGCTTCGATGCGATCCGATTCACGTTCGCAAAGAACAACAGAGCTTCGCGAACCGTCATATTCAACACGTCGTGGATTGAACGGCCTTTGTATTTGACATCGAGAAGCGCCGGCTTGAAGCGCATGCCTTTGCACTCTTCGCAGATCAACTCCACGTCCGCCAGGAACTGCATTTCTTTTATCTCGACGCCGTTGCCTTCACAGCGTTCGCAGCGGCCGCCCGGCACGTTGAAGCTGAAGTGTGATGACTCAAACCCGTGCGCCTGCGCTTCGCGGGTAGAGGCAAACAGGTCGCGAATCGCGTCGTAGACCTTGATGTAGGTGACCGGGTTCGAGCGAGGCGTTCGCCCTATCGGAGACTGGTCGACCAACACAACGTCATCCAAATACTGAGCACCGTCGATCTTTCTGACCGCGCCTACGGGGCCCGTCCACTCGCCTCGCTGTTTCTTTATTCCGGCAAAGATGATGTCGTGCACGAGCGTCGACTTGCCCGAACCCGAAACGCCGGTGATACAAACCATCATGGCCAGCGGAATGTCGACGTCGATGCTCTTTAAGTTGTGTTCACTCGCGCCGCGAATCTCGAGCGAGCGAGGACCAATCAACCGCCGGTTCTTTGGCGCCTTGATCTCGAGCTCGCCGCGCAGGTACTTCGCCGTGAGAGATTGTCCTCGTCGAATCATCTCGTCGGCCGTGCCCTGAAAAACTACCTCACCGCCTAGCTCGCCCGCGCCGGGTCCAATGTCGATCAACTTATCCGACGACATCATCATCTCGGGCTCGTGCTCGACTACCAGCACAGTGTTACCGATATCACGCAGATTCTTCAGAATGCGAATCAGCTTTGCGTTGTCGCGAGGGTGCAAGCCGATCGACGGCTCGTCGAGAACGTAAAGCGCGCCGACAAGCGAGGCTCCGAGATTAGTCGCGAGCTGTATGCGCTGCGCTTCGCCTCCGGACAAAGTCGAAGCTAATCGATCGAGCGTCAGGTACTGGAGGCCGACATCGATAAGAAACTTCAGCCGGCTGCGAACCTCGTGCAGCAGGCGGTTCGCGATTTCGTTTTCCGAAGGGCTCAACGTCAAGGTGTCGAAAAACTCAGTCGCCTGGGCTGCGCTCATCGCGCAGATTTCGGGCAGCGTCTTGCCGCTGACTCGAACGAGCCTCGCTTCGAGTCGCAGCCTCGATCCTCCGCAATCGGGGCAGAGCGTGTAGCCGCGATACTTCGACAGAAAGACTCGCACGTGGAGCTTGTACTTTTTCGTTTCGAGCCAATCAAAGAACCCCATCACGCCGTCGAAGCCGTTGCTGCCGTGCACGATCGTCTTCTGCTGTTCGCGAGTTAGTTGTCGAAACGGAACGGTCGTCGGAATGCTTTCCTGCTTGCTGAAGCGAAGCAATTCCTTTTGCGCCCATTCATATTGCGGCTTCATCCAGGGCTCGATCGCGCCTTTAGCGAGTGAGAGCTCGCGATTGGGAATGACGAGATTCAAGTCGAGCCCGATCGTGTTGCCGAATCCCTGACAGGTCGGGCACGCGCCGAACGGGTTGTTGAAGCTGAACAAGCGAGGTTCGGGCGCTGCGTACTTGATCGCGCAAGGCTTGCACTCAAAGCCTTCTGAGAACTGCAACCGCAAGCGCGGCTCTTGGGCGGTCTCGATGATCGCCTGCCCGTGACCCTCCTGGTAGCAGACCTCGAGCGAATCGACCAATCTAGGTCTTCCTTCTGGATCGACCACGAGTCTGTCAACGAGCACGAACGTGTTATCAAAGTCGCTGTCGGTGTAGCTGTCGGGCGTCGCGAGCTCAATCGCGCGGCCTTCTTTGTAGAGCCTGGTGAAGCCTCGCTGCATCAGGCTCATCAAGTGCGCGTTGATGCGAGTGCGTTCGCTCACCTTGGTTGCGCGCGCCGTTCGCTTCTTCTGTTTGCCTCCTCCGTTCGAGCTTGCGGCGTGTTCTTCCATTCCCGCCGCTGCCGGGAACAAGACATAAAAGCGCGTTGCTTCTGGAAGTTTCAATACCTCATCGGCGGCTGATTCGGGCGTGTCGCGTTTGACCGCTTCTCCGCAGTTGGCGCAAAAAGTTCTTCCGATGCGCGCGAAGAGCAGTCTCAGGTAATCGAAGATTTCAGTCTGAGTCGCAACCGTCGAGCGAGGATTTCGAGTCGCGTTCTTTTGACGAATGGAAATCGCCGGACAGATGCCGATGATTTCATCGACGTCGGGCTTATCCATTCTTTCAAGAAACTGGCGAGCGTAAGCCGAGAGGCTCTCGACGTAGCGTCGTTGTCCTTCGGCGTAGATGGTATCGAAAGCGAGACTCGATTTACCGGAGCCGCTGACGCCGGTGATGACTGTGAGCTTATCGAGAGGAATATCAACGCTGATGTTTTTGAGGTTATGGACTCGCGCGCCCCGAATGCTGATGACTTCTTCCGGCATTGATCCCTGCTCAGA
>JADGNW010000094.1 GCA_017883315.1 Blastocatellia bacterium
CGTTTCAACGACAACATTCGGTCGAAACCGTCGTCGGTCCAAAGGCGTTGCCAGTTCGCGCTCGACGCCGACCATCGTCGCGACGCTGATGATCGACACAGGTGCCTCATCGAACACCCCGTGGTTGAGTTTCATCAGTTCCACGCTGCTCCCGAATCGATGCGAGAGCTCGTCACGCAACGCATCGCCGTTCAACTCCAGGCGCACGCCTTCAGGCGTACGCACGTGTGATGGCAATGCGGCCCCTGCTCTCGAGTCGACAACCTCAGGCTGATACAAGAGCATTGTTGGAAGTCGGCTCGCCGTGAGCCACGGGAACCCGCTATTGTCGGACAGACGCCGAAAGGCAAGACGACGATCACCGTCGAGCCCGTGCCATCCGAGCACGGCTGACCCGACCGAGGTGCCAGCCATGGATTTGACGGGATAACGATAGAGTTCGTGAATTCGGCCCAATTCGCTGATCATAGATCTCGCCAACTATACCCGCGCACGCGAAGCCCCCCAACGAATAGGATTCTTTGCGAAGTCTCGCCGCAGGTCAAGCCGGGAGCAGGGTAACCTCGTTTCGGCGAGCACTTCGCAAAGAATCCTATTCGTTAGATGGGTTGCGCTAATCGAGGTGAGGACTATTCTGAGCTAAGAGCTGTTTATCTCACGCCCGAAAACGCTCGCATCACTGTGGCTTGGCCGGAGTTTTGTTCACCTTCGAAAGACTAACCAGATCCGCAAACACTCGATAAGCGCCGGCGTTTCCCACGAGTAGTTGCCGGCGCATCGAGAGGCTGATGTAGATGTAGCTACCTTCTCCGTAGCGCGCAAGCAGCAAGCTTCCGCGATTTGGTTCCTCGCCCGGGTCGCTCGATTCCAGGAGCGGCGTGTATTCGCTTGACCACTCTCGCGGGATGTTGACGGCTCGCTCAACTACCCAGCCTTCGAAATCCTTCGCCGTGATTTTGTTTGGCCGCGACAGCGGCGAGTTCTCGGTGTCCCGTATTTTCACCGGACTCGTTTCAATCGTGACTCGATCCGCCGACAGCTTGATCGGATAAGGAGCGAACTGGGTGCCGGACGTTACGAGATTCCAATCGTCGGGCCGTTGGCCAAGCACGATGAGATTCCCGCCCTGGCGCACGTAACGAAGCAGACACTTGTTGTGCAGTGCAAGCTCGGGCCGCGCGAAGTAGGCGTTGTTGTCTATTATGATCGTGTCAAATCCAGCCAGATCGCTGCAATCGACTTGAGCGCCCGCGTCTGCTTTTGCGCTGCCGTGCTCGCCATGCTTGAGGACGCTGATGTCTGACATCTTAAGCTCGGCGTTTTCGACACCGAGCTCGTTCAACGCGAACGACAGCCAATCATCGACCGCTCGAACGTAGCCGACTTTCAGTCCGTCCGAGACTTCGAAGTCAATTGCATTGACCGCGATCCTCGCAGAACCGAGCGCGTCAGGCGGCGCAGGTTTCTCGCGCCGAAATTCAATCAACACGTCAGGCGCAAGCGGCGGCTTGAGGATCGGCAGGCGGAGCTTGAGCTTGATTGTGACCTCCTGGTCTTCGAGCGCGAAGGTGATGTGAGCAGGCTCGTACTCATCGTCGCTCACCGCCAGCGGCACGACCCACAGCGCGCCCGCGAGCGGACCGGGAGTGCGATTACGCACTCGCACTGTAAACTCGACATCGCGCGGCGTCGACCAGTCTTTGACCAATGCGAAAGGGATTGTCGAAATCTCGACCGCGTGCGCGACGTCGAATCTGGCAAGCGCAGAGAGGCGAATACTCACCTGACCGAGTCCCACTTCCGCCGACACGACCAGACGGTTGCCGAACGGCTCAGCCGGCTGCGCTCCCGGGAGCGATGAGCCGACGGCGTAAAACTCTTCATCGTAGAGATGCGCGGCTTTTGAAAGACTGAATAGCGCGTCCTTGGCGATCTCGTACTCGAACTCCTGCGACACGACTGCCCCTGTAGCCACCCCGGTGACATCCGGTTCTTTGTAAGCTGGATTCTTTTCCGGCACGGGCAGCCGTTCGGGTGCGCTGAAGGCGACAGGGAAGCCGCGCGAGCTGCCGTTGCGAAGCGACGCTCGAACGATCAGCTTCTGACCCGGCACTACCACGTGGTCCGATAGCGACACGTCGAGGTTCAACCCGAGAGTCAGGACGAGGGCTCGCTCGACGGCGGCTGTGAATCGAACTACTCGAACGAACTCCGCGCCGTATCGCTCGTGCATCGTTTCTACAGTTCCCTCGGCGCGCTTCTCGATTAGCTTTTCGATCAACGCATCTACGAGCCGATCGCCGGCGGCTATCGAGTCGACGACTCCGGTATCGCCAACGCGAGGCGGAGCGATCGATCGAGCCACATTCTCAGTAAACGTCAGGCCGTCGAGCAGCCCGGAGCCGGCATGCAGCGTTTCGTCTGAAGGCGAGGAGACAAGACTGTAATAGCTCGTCTCTCGCTCCGGCGTGAGTCGATCTAGCAACGCTGCTCGTGAGAAAAATCGGTGATGCGCGGCGAGCCCCATCTGCGCATAAGTGAGCCCGCGAACCCGGTCGTATTCCTTAAGATTGATCGCGACATCGGCGCTGCCTTGATCGGTTCGCGCAAAAAGGCGGCGAGCTTGCCAAACCTCGGAACCGGCCTCTGGGGCCATCTTTGTGTCAGGGGCTGCGGCGAAGGCCTCGCGAGCGAGCCGGGCGACAGCTTGCTGCACACCTTCACCGCTGGCTGCGTCGTGAGGCGTTATTATGACGTCGGGCCGCAAAAGTCGAAGTGCCCGAACCATTCGGCGCAAAGCTTCATCGTGTCCCCACACGCTTAGAGGTTCGTCGGGAGACTTCGAATATCCGATGTCGCGAAGGTTGAGGAAAAAGACGTCCGAGCCGGTGACGCGCGCGGCCTCGATTGCTTCACGAGTGTGGACAGCGCCGAGCTCTTCATTCAGCTCAGGGCGTGTCGGGCTCTCTTCGCCTTCGCCGCGAGTTGCGAACAACATGACCGTGCGAGCGCCGAGCTTCCTGCGCAGATAAGCCAGCGCGCCATCGTCTTCATCCCCCGGGCGGGCAGCGACGCAGAGAACGGTGAACGGACTGGTGATCTCGCGCAGAGCCTGATCGAGCGCAACGAGTCCGCGCTCGTCTTGTGGAGTTTCCGCGAGTTCGGCGCGAGCGGCAACGCCAGGGCTTGGGCCCAGGAACAACGATCGCGCCGGTGCTCCCAGGGCGAAGGTCAGTGTCGTTATTAATAGAAGGGCTAGCTTCATACTTGAGGTCAAACGCAGCCTGCTTGCTGCGCGATCATTTTATCATTTCGCAACCACGTAGTGGTTGAATGTTTATAGTACCTGATGTGGCGAGGGCGCTCACTCCGTGAGGAGTGAAATGTGTTCGAGGGACAACCCGGCACATTGAACTCCTGACGGAGTTCGCGTCCCTCTCACCTCATCACTATAAACATTGAACTCCTGACGGAGTTCGCGTCCCTCTCACCTCATCACTATAAACATTGAACGCCTAACGGGGTTCCGCCAAAAGGAATCTCGGCCTTGGAAATTCGACGCCAAGCCGTGAGTTGTCGGACGGTTCGAAGTTACACACAACTTACTCCGCAATTTCTAATGAAAGTGCTGCGTGTGATAGCATTGCTCGCGCCGGCTCAGAACAAATCATAAAACAGAAGTTCATTTGAAACTCGATAGCGCGTGTTGTTCGAAAAA
>JADGNW010000492.1 GCA_017883315.1 Blastocatellia bacterium
AGTATTCGCAATTGGCGACCTTCACCTCGCGGGCGGGACCGGCAAGACCATGGAGCGCTTCGGCGAGCAGTGGCGCGATCACGATCGAAAGATTTTCGACGCGTGGGAGCGAACTGTGAGCGACCAGGATCTCGTGGTGATCGCCGGAGACACCAGTTGGGCAATGAGAATTGAAGAAGCGTTACCGGACCTCGACCGCATCGGACAGATGAAGGGTCAAAAGCTGCTCATCAAGGGCAACCACGATTATTGGTGGCAGTCGAATGCGAAGATGGCTCGCGTGCTGAATCCGTCGATCAGAATTCTCAACGGCAGCTCTATGATAGTGAATCGCATCGCGGTTGCCGGCACTCGAGGGTGGATTTGTCCAAACGATTCACATTTCGAAGAACGCGACGCGAAGATCTACGAACGCGAAGTGGGCCGCCTGCGAGCTGCACTGACTTCGCTCCTTGGACGCGAGAATGAATTTGACGCGCTAATCGTCGCGCTGCACTATCCGCCGACGAACGCAGCACACGAATCATCGGGCTTCACGGAGTTGATAGACGAGTACGGCGCCGGCATTTGTGTGTATGGTCATCTACACGGCGAAGACATAGCGCCTGCGCTAATCGGGGTGCGCGGAAGAGCGAACTACTACGTCGTAAGCGCGGACGCAGTAGGCTTCGCACCGGCAGAGATAGACATTGACTCCTAGCAACTAGTAGTCAGTCACATTAGACTTTGGCGCCTTAAGTCGATGTTGTATCATCAAGGTCTAAGAGGTTCGCTCGAAGTAGAGCAGCGGCAAAGCTCTGGTGCGAATCCATTACCGCGCGAGTTCGCGTAGACTAAGCACGAGGGGAAACAATATTGGGGTCACCCCAAGACTCTAGAGAGATCAAACCTCGAGATCAGGACTGGGCGGCGCTTATCAAACGAGTAGCCGACGGGGACCAGTCTGCCCTCACGGAGTTGTACGATTCAACCAGCCGGTTGGTATTCGGCCTTGTTCTGCGAGTTGTAGGCGATCGAGCCACCGCGGAAGAAGTTGTGCTAGACGTTTACACTCAAGTGTGGCGACAGGCAGCAACCTATGACACCAAGCGCGGTGCCCCGCTCGCCTGGATTATGACTATTGCTCGCACGCGCGGCATTGACCGGCTTCGCTCGGGTAAGCATGAGTTTCAGAAAAAGGAGTCGCTTGATTCGATCGGAGAAGCGAGGTCGGCTACAGCAAGCCCCGAGGACAACACCGTGATGTCCGAGCGACGGACACTGGTTCGTTCGGCGCTGGATTTGTTGTCGGCTGAGCAACGCGAGGTTATCGAGCTCGCGTATTACTCGGGCTTGAGTCATAGCGAGATCGCGTTGAAGTTGAATCAGCCGCTGGGCACCGTGAAGACGCGAACACGGCTCGGAATGATGAAGCTGAGAGACACGCTTCGCCCGATGCTGGAGGCTGGGTGATGACAGATCGAGTAGCGGAACATCAGATGACGGAGCTTGCGTCGCTTCACGCGCTTGGCGCGCTTTCGCAGCACGAGGCTCGCGCGTTTGAGCAGCATCTCGCTGAAGGCTGCCACGCCTGCAGTGCTGAGTTTGATTCGTTCGAGCGGACGGTCGGCGAACTGGCGCTTAGTGTTCCAGAGGCCCAGCCGCCTGGTGAAGTTCTAGAGAGATTGCTCGCGAGAGTAAATGAATTGCCCTCCAGTCGAGTCGTCGATGCGGTGTCCGGAATCGCTTCTGACCAGTTTGTTTCCATTCACGCTGCTGACGGCCGGTGGCAAGAAGTCCAGGACGGCGTGCTGCTAAAGACACTTTACATTGATCAGGCAACCGGCATTGCTACATCGCTTGTCAGGATGATGCCGGGAACTTTCTTACCGGCTCACCAGCATCTGGGTGTCGAACAGTTTTTTGTGATCGAGGGAGATTGCAACGTCGCGGGCCAGAGACTCGGACCCGGCGCTTATCACCGAGCTGCGACCGGAAGCACGCACGATACGACATACACCGTGGACGGCACTCTGTTTTTGCTCATCGCCCCGGAGCACTACGAAGTAATGGAAGCCCGCTGAGAGTGGAAAGCGTTGACCGCTTTGCTTATGCATGATCGCCGATTGTTGAGAGGGGATTCTCCAAGTTGAAGCACGAATGCATAACTAAAGAGGGCCAGGAGCTGGCGGCGCTATACGCGTTGGGCGCGCTATCTCAGTTTGAGGCCCGAGCTTTTGATGCGCATCTCCGTGAAGGCTGTCCCGCATGCGACTTCGAGTTGAAGCAGTTCGACGAAGTGGTTGGCCTGTTAGGTGCAGCCGTTGAGCCGGTGGCGCCGTCGGGTTATGTGCGCGACTTGCTCGCGATGCGTATCCAGCGAGAGGGGTCCGAGCAACTCGCGCCCACCGCATCGGTGATTCCCTTCCCCGAGCAACCGGTCATAAGCCAGGCGCCTGCCACAGCGAGTTCACCCGTTGTGCGCTCGTGGCTGCCGTGGGCAGTTGCCGCTGCATTTCTGCTGGCGTTCGTGTTTAGCTTTACTGCGTGGCGAACATCACACAACGCCATGCAAGCACAGCTCGATCAAAACCGAGACTCGACTTCGGTGGTGTTAGACGAGAACGCCGATCTCAAGGAACAACTCAGAAAAGAAAGCGCGGCATCGGCTGAGCTGGCCCAAATTAATTCCGTGCTGAGCGCGCCTTCGGCTCGGGTACTACAACTTGAAGGACAAGAGCCGGCTCCGGGTTCTTCTGCGACGATTTACTGGGACGTGCAAGGAAACCGATGGGTCGTTACCGCAGACCTGCCGCCGGCGCCAGAAGGAAGGGTTTATCAGTTGTGGTTCGTCACGCCTGAGGCAAAGATCAGCGCGGGCTTGATCCAACCCGACCCAGCTGGCCATGGTTTTATCGCGTTGCAATTCCCTTCAGACATAGGCCCGCTTGCCGCAGCGGCAATCACGCTTGAACCAGAAGGAGGCTCCGAGCAGCCGACCATGCCAATCTACGTCGTGGGTAACGCTTGAATAACAAGTCGGTCAACAGGAATCACCTTTTTTTTACTGAAGAATCGCCCTGCTGCTCTCATACAGCCCGCTGCCGGAGCCGCCGCCCTACTTACTTGGCGCAGGAGGCGGCACTCCTGGCGAACACGTACAAGCATTATTACTCATGTTTCTGTCCGTGATCTGCACTACGAACCCTCCTCCTAACTTCTGGATGAAAGCCGTTCCCGAACCTACTCCGCTGTTCGCCGA
>JADGNW010000493.1 GCA_017883315.1 Blastocatellia bacterium
GACATCGAAGACCGGAACAGGATCGGCGAAGACGCGGTCGAGCGCATGAAGGCGATGGGAATCGACGACCCGCACCGCATCTACGACACGGACGATTTGGCGCCGGGAAAGAAAATCATTTTTGCGGCAACCGGTGTGACCGATGGAACGATACTTCGTGGCGTGCGCTTTTTCGGAACAGGCATTCGCACATCATCGATCATCATGGCTACCGAGCGCACGAAGCGCGTGCGCTTCATCGACACCGTTCACATCGAAGGCGGACCGGATACGGTTGTTAGGTTTTAGTCGGTAGGAGTCCGTAGTCAGTAGTCCGTGGTCCGTAGCTAAGGTTCTCATCCGGCTACTGACTACGGACCACGGACTACGGACCACAGACAAAATGGTTGAGAAACCTTCCAAGCTTCAGCCAGTGCTTCTCGGCGGGCTCGTGCTCGGTCTTGGGTCAGTCATTCCCATACTCTCTTACGGGAACCTTTGTTGCTGCGGGTGGGCAATTGTTGGAGGCGCGCTTGCTGCGCACCTATTGATCAAGCGCTCGACTGTATTGCCCCTTACTAGCGGCGATGGAGCCGCAGCCGGTGCGCTTGCTGGAGTCGCGGGCTCGTTCATAAATCTCGTCATTGGCGTTCCGCTCACGTTACTTCAATGGAAGAACGCCGTTTCGCAGATGCAGCAAAGAGCCGATAACGTACCCGACGCGGCGAGTCGTGAAGTTATAAGACAAATCACCGACGCCATGCAGAGCCATCCTGCGCTCATTGCTCTTGGTTTGTGGCTGCTTTTCGCGATCGTCGGTGTAGGCATGGCTGCGCTGGGAGGCGTGATCGGCGTAGCGATGTTCGAAAAGCGCAAGGGACAACCGCCCCCGGTTCCCGGCTTCCCGCCCGGCTATGCGCTGCGCGGCCCGATTCAGGGAGAGACCCAGCAGCCAGATAGCCCACCTTATAGTAACGATCAGCCCCCATCCTCCTAGCAGGGTGGGCTAGCAGGGTGGGCTAGCAGGGTTGGTGGGCTTAGCACGTTGAGTTCCCCCATCAATTCGGCGCGACTGATTGGCCATCTTGAAATAAGCGCTTTGCGACCCTATACTCTCCGTTTGGCTGGACGATAAAGTTTCTAGCAATAACGTTTAATGGCCCTGCTGCAATCATAGGAACTGAATGACCAAGCTTCTAAGACTCACGATACTCGGAGTTATTTTTTCCGCTCTTCCAGGTCTCTGTCGCGCCGAAACGCCGGCATCAATTCTCGGAAAGATAGTAGACAAGCGCGGCTACGTGATGGCCGGCTTGACCGTCAGAGCGCGCAACAACGCAAACGGAACCGAATACCAAACAACCTCTGAGGCAAGCCGCGAAGCACCTGATAGTCATGACGGGCTCGATTCGCTGCGTCAGGTTGGATTGATTAACGACGGGACTGCGGTCTTCTCGTTCGAAGGCCTCGAGCCGGGGCGCTACGTGCTCGTCTCCGAGTGTCCGGGAGTGGACCGAATCCTCGGCTCCGCTCTTGTTGAAGCCGGCAAGACTGCTCAAGTAGAACTGCTCGTGCTTCCCTTGACTGAGACCGGCACCACGGCGATCGACAAGTATGTTGCATCATCCGAGGCACAGGGGGGGCGCTATCCCGCGGGCAACATCAGCTACTTGAACGTCAACGATGCGCTCGACCTTTATTTCATGTGGGTCTACTTTTTGATTCTCGGGTTGCTTTCCGTATATGGTGTTTATCGTTACCGCCTGATTTATCTGTTCCTGCGCTATCAGAAGCATCGCCCGCAGCCTAAATCCACATTCACTCCGAACCGCATGCCTCGAGTGACCGTTCAGTTGCCGCTGTTCAATGAGATGTATGTGGCTGAGCGCCTCATCGATGCGGTCACCAGGCTTGAGTACCCGCGCGAGTTGCTCGAGATTCAAGTGTTGGACGATTCCACCGACGACACGACGCGGATCGCCGCGGCGGCGGTGAAGAAACACTTCGAGCTAGGCTTCGACATTTCCTATCATCATCGCGACGACCGCGAAGGTTTCAAAGCCGGCGCGCTGGAAGCCGGGCTCAAGAAGGCTTCGGGCGAGTTGCTTCTGATCTTCGATGCCGACTTCGTGCCGCGGTCCGATTGCATTCGGCGAATGATTGATTACTTCACCGATGAGCGAATCGGAATGGTCCAGATGCGCTGGAGCCACATCAACGCGGACTACTCGTTGCTGACCAAGGTTCAAGCGATTATGCTCGACGCTCACTTCGTGATCGAGCAGGTGGCGCGTAATCGCTGCGGCGGCTTCTTCAATTTCAATGGCACCGCCGGAATGTGGCGGCGCGAGGCGATTGAGTGGTCCGGAGGCTGGCAGCACGACACTTTGGCTGAAGACACCGACCTCTCTTATCGAGCGCAGTTGATGGGCTGGCACTTTGTTTACCTCGCTGACGATGACGTGCCCGCCGAGCTGCCGGTCGAGATAAGCGCTTTCAAGTCGCAGCAACGGCGATGGGCCAAGGGCGTTGTGCAAGTCGGCATTAAGCTCGTCAAACGAATATGGCATGATCCGCGTCTGCCGCTGCGCGTGAAACTCGAGCAATTCTTCCGCTTGACCGGTAATCTCGCCGCGCCGCTGGTGATTGTGCTGGCGCTAATAAACTTTCCGATACTAATCGTCCGGTACAATCAGGGACTGTTTCACCTGTTCGCGCTTGACGTCCCGATCCTCACGTTCTCGACGGTTTCGGTCATCGTCTACTATCTGGTGACACAACGTTATCTTCATCCGAAGACGTGGAAGCAGTCGATAAAGTACATACCGTTCGTGATGAGCATGGGAATCGCGCTGACGTTTTCGAACGCGCGCGCGGTGGCGGAAGCGATGCTGGGAGTGAAGACGCCGTTTGTGAGAACACCGAAGTACAGGATCGAAGACACCGGTGACACGACCTGGGTGAAGAAGAGCTACTTGCCTCGCCGGCTCTCGCTGCCGTGGCTCGAGATGCTGTTTGCGATCTATTTTGTGTTCACGATCTGGTACGCGATCGACAGCGGGATCTTCGGCACCCTGCCGTTCTTGATGATTTACTTGTGTGGTTATGCTTATGCGGCAGTGATGTCGATCGCCCAGGCGAGAATGAATTTTCGTCGGAAGTGATTGGAGCAGGTGTGATGGCCTATCCACCTCAGCATTTCTACACGCCTGAAGAGTACCTCACCTTCGAGCGAGCTAGTGGGACCAAGCACGAGTACGTCAACGGCAATATATTGGCGATACGCCGTGTGAATGCCCAGCACGTTCTTATCGTGACCAACCTTGTTGGCGAGTTGGGCTTACAGTTGAAGGCGGGACCCTGCAAAGTGTATTCGGCAGCGTTGCGTGTGAGGACTGCCCCAACCGGACTCTACACCTATCCCGATGTCATTGTGCTCTGCGATGAGC
>JADGNW010000494.1 GCA_017883315.1 Blastocatellia bacterium
AGCCGAACCTCGAGATGCCATCGATTCGCTGACGTCTGCTCGCGCTTCGCGATTCGCTTGCTAGCAAGGTTCGTGTCTGATTTCAGCGTGAGGATCAGAGCCGTCTTCCGAGTAGCAACGCCGGCGAAGGCGGTCTTTCTGACCAGGTGAATCGACGTTTTCTTCGCTTCCTGCTGAACCGGGCCGAGCTTACCGGCCGCCTCCAGGATCCGAGCGTACGTCGCTGCAACGGCGGCCGAACACTTGTCGAAGTGCTCCTGCACGGTTTGGCCGGTGGAAGGCATTGCCATACTTTATTCCTTTCGGTCTACTTGGTGTTTTTCGTTCCCTTCAACTCTTTGTACATATCCTCAATATTCGGTTGAGCGAAATTCTGAAACGCGAAGCTCTTGTATCGGTCCGGAAGCTTGAACTCGTCTTTTGCCTGCTCGACCGTCAACCCTTCGTCGATCGCTCGCCTGACGGTACTAAGAAGACCGTCAAGATAGTCTCTAAACTCACCCATCTCCGCTCTGGTCGCGACCTCCCCGTGACCCGGTATGAACTTTGCGCTGCCATGATGCTCTAGAAGCAGATCGAGTGACTTGATCCAGTCAATCACCGTAGCGTCAACCAGGTTGGGAAGGGTCTTAGACCATCCCATATCTCCGGTGAAGATCACATTCGCATCGGGGACGTACACCAGCACATCGCCGCCTGTGTGACCCGGCAGCGTAAACAGTTTTACTTCGCGAGTGCCCAGGTACAAACTCAACTCGCCAACGCCAAAGGTGAGCGATGGCTGGGTCAGCTTGATCTGCTGTATCGCATCGAGCCGGCGCAGTTGTCGCTCCAACAGCGTGCGTTTGTCTTTCTGATCTGCGGGTGTTTCGCTCAGTTGTTTCGCGGTATCGGCTCTTCGCTTTTGCAAGTCCGCCGGCGCCGGCAGAAAACGTGTGTTCTTGGTCATCTGCCAAGCCATCACATTTTCATGCGCGATGATGGGCACGCCTCGCGCAGCTAGAACCTGATTACCGCCAGTGTGATCCAGATGATAGTGCGTGTTGACCGCGTACTTGATGGGCTGTTTGGTCTGACTCGCTATTTCGCCTATGAGTTCCTCGACTGCGGCTGGTGTAAAGAACGTATCGACGATCAGGACTCCGCCGTCGCCTACTATGAATCCGGCGTTGCCCGATGCAAGACCGCCGGACTTGGCGATCGCCGCGTAGATCCCGTCGGCAACTTTGACCAGTTGAAAGTCGTCTTCGGCTTTCGAGGCTGCTGAGTTAGCTTTGCTAGCGAAGTTCGTCGTTGCCATGGCAATCAACGACAGCGCCACGACACTCAGCAGAGCTGTTCTTCTCATCGTGTCTTCTCCATGCGTTAATGTTTGACCTCCGCGATTGACGTTGGAATTATCTTCGAGCCGTCCAATATTGACAACACCGGCTTCGTGTTCAGGCCTGACAGAGTGAAGAGAGGGGATGCGAATTCTTCAGTTTTCGCAAAACCGGCCGCGCTTGCGCAGCGGCTTCGCTTTGCTATAAATTATGCGCGCTACGGTGGACGCCTCACAGGCGAACTCGGGTGCTACAAGGTTTCAAATCAGCCTTCTTAATCTTAAAATGCCAAACATCTCGCAGGAGGCCACGGTAATGGCAAACACCTTCAACGCGCGGCGCGAACGCGTGTCCCGCACGAGAGCGGTGATGCTCAAGCGTGCTTGCGTGACGCTCGCGCTGGCGGCGAGCACGCTGATGGTCGTGTTCACGCACGCCGCGACTGCCCGGCTCGATGCCCCGGACGCTTTTGCGATCAAAGACGCCCAGATAGTCGTCGGCGCAGGCAAGACGATCGCGAAAGGAACGGTCGTCTTTCGCAACGGCTTGATCACCGATGTAGGCGAGAGCGCCCGGATACCGGGAGACGCGCGCGTGATTGATGGGTCGGGAATGACAGTGTATCCGGGGCTCATCGACGGCTACACAAGCCTCGGACTAGCCGCGCCCGCGCAGCCTCAAACTCCGGCAGGCGGCGGACGTCAGGCGGCCATTGCTGCAGCCGCCGCAGGCGCGCAGCCTTCACCGGAAGCACACCTTGGCGATCCGTCGCTCGCGGCGGCCGATCAAGTGAAGCCCGGTGCTTCTTTTGAAGACCCGAGATCGGTCGGTGTGACCTCCGCGCTCAGCAGCCCGCGTCAGGGAATCTTTGCCGGGCAGAGCGCGCTGATAAACCTGGCGGGAGATGACGCGTCAAAACTCGTCCTTCGCGCGCCCGTGGCTTTGACGGTGCAATTCAGCGCGGGCGGCGGATTCGGCGGCGGGTATCCGGGCTCGCTGATGGGTACGGTAGCTTACATTCGTCAATCGTTCTACGATGCGATTCATTATCGCGATGAAGTCGAGCGCTACAATCGGATCAAGCGCGGCGTCGCACGGCCTCAGCACGACAAGAAACTTGCGGCGCTTCAGCCTGCGCTCAAAGGCGAACTGCCGGTTTTGTTCGTAGCCAACAGCGACGGCGATATACGCCGCGCTCTGATGATCGCCGATGAGTTCAAATTGAAACCGATCATCGAAGGCGCTCTTTATGGCTATCGAGTCGCTGACATGCTCAAGGCCAAAAACGTCCCGGTGATTCTCTCGCTTGATTTTCCAAAGCGATCGGCTGATCTGCCCGACGACGAGGACGAATCTCTTCGGACGTTGCGACAGCGCGCCGAAGTGCCCAGAGGCGCGGCAAAGCTGGCGCAAGCCGGTGTGAAGTTCGCTTTCACCTCTGGCTCGCTTCGTCCACAGGACTTCATTGCGAATGTGCAGAAGGCCGTCGAAAACGGCTTGTCGAAGGAGGATGCTCTTCGAGCGCTCACTATCAATGCCGCAGAGATCTTCGGAGCCTCGGATCAGCTCGGCACGATCGAGGTCGGTAAGATTGCTAACCTTGTCGTCGCAAGCGGTGATCTACTGGCGAAGGACACCAAGGTCAGATACGTCTTCATCGACGGCACTGAAATCGAATTGAAGAAGCCTGACGCTGCGCCTGCGCGCGGCGGCGGTATGGGCGGTAGGCCCGGCGCGCCTACGGGACCCGCGGTTGATCCGTCCGGCGCATGGTCACTCGTCGTTCAGTCGCCTCAGGGAGACATTAACTCTCAGTTGACGTTGACCAGGGATGGCGAGCAGATCACTGGAACTCTGGGGACCCCGATGGGCAACGTCGCCATCAAGAGCGGGCGAGTAACTGGAAACCAGCTTCGGCTGACTGCCACCGTAGATATGGGTGGCGAGTCAATCGACGCGATAATCAGCGGGACGATCGAAGGCGACTCCATGCGCGGAACTATTGTGATGGGCGCGATGGGTTCGTTCGAATTCACCGGCACGAGACCGAGGTAACTGCAACTCGAGGATTGCGGATAGAGGATTGAGGATCGCGCACGATCCAACTGGAGGGAGTGATGAAAAAGATCAATGCGATTCTATCAGCGCTGCTGACGTCGACGATGATCGCTTCGGCTTTCGCGCAAACCGGAGCCAACGCGAAACTGGCTGCTGGAGCCAGTTCTGCAGCTAAGCCTGCCGCGCCCACTGAAACGCTAATTAAGAACGCGACGATCCTGACCGCTTCGCACGGCACGATCAACAACGGGTCGATCCTGATTCGCAATGGCAAGATCGCTGAGGTCGGCCCGAACGTGAGAGCTCGCGATCCCAACGCCAGGATCATCGACGCCACCGGCAAGTACGTCACGCCGGGCATCATCGACTGCCACTCGCACACCGGCATTGACGGCAACGTGAACGAGGGCTCGCTCTCAGTTACCGCGATGGTCCGCATTCGCGACGTTATCGATCCTTACAGCCCCGCGATCTATCGAGAGCTCGCCGGCGGCACTACGACCGCAAATGTTCTGCACGGATCGGCAAACTCGATTGGCGGGC
>JADGNW010000095.1 GCA_017883315.1 Blastocatellia bacterium
AGCGCCGACCTTGCTGCTCCAGGTATTGCCGCCGTCGGTGCTTCTGAATGCGCCGGCTCCATAAGTTCCGGCGAACAGAGTCGACGGGGTCTTTCCATCAATCTCCAGGTCGGTGATCGAAAAATAGAATCCGGGATAGCCGAATGAAGTAAGGTCCGGGATTCCGTTGTTGATCGGGGTCCAACTGCCACCGCCATCGATGCTCTTGAACAAACCGTGACTGTCAGTGCCGATGTAAATCACCGACGAACTCAACGGATCGATGGCAACTGCAGTGACCGACGTCGTGATCGGAAATGCATTCCCAACCGCTGCCCAATTAGTGCCGCCATCGCTGCTACTGAATGCGCTTCTGCCGCGATAGCTCGGCTGTAGGGCATTCGCGATCGGGAAGTCGTCGGACGATGTAGCTCCCGTCACATAAGCATTGCCAGCCGTGTCTACTGCGATGCCATTGCCGCTTTCATTGTCACGGCCGCCGAGAAACGTTGAATAGACCAACGCGGTTCCCGTCGCATTTAGCTTGGTGACAAACGCATCCTGAAAACCACTCATCGATGGCTGCATGGCGTTGGCCTTTGGAAAGTCAGGGGAACCAGTCAGCCCGGTTACATACGCGTTGCCCATCGCGTCAACGGCTATACCTTTACCGGCGTCGCCATACACTCCTCCAAGGTATGTTGAATAGACCAGCGCGGAGCCGGCGGCATTCAACTTCAGCGCGAAGGAATCAATGTCTCCGCCGCTGGTAGCTTGAAAGGCGCCAGGAGTCGTCGGAAAGTTAAGCGCATTTGTCTGACCAGTGACGTAAGCATTTCCGACGGCGTCCAGAGTAATTGCAAACCCGTAACTGGTACTCGAGTTGCCATCTGGAGTGCCGTTAATGTACGTCGAATAGATCAATGCGCTACCGGAGCGATTCAACTTGGAAACAAAGACGAATCGTCCGGAATTGCTAAATGTTCCGATCGGGTTGACGACAGGAAAATCCGGCGAATGTGTACTGCCTGTGACATAAGGATTGCCCGCCGCATCCACCGCGATCGCATAAATTTGGTCATTCTGCGTGCCGCCAAGATATGTTGAATACGCCAGCACTGGGTCGATCACCAGCGGTTTGCTGCGATCATAGCGGCCCAGCGCGAAAATCACTTGATTCTTACCGCGCAAAACGTATCGCGCCGATACTTCACGGCGTTTGCCCGCTGCTTCCTGGTACGCGACCGGCTTGTGCTGACGGACCTCGCCAGTCTCCGTGCCGATCACCAGGTCGCCCGTTGGATCAACGCGCAATCGCTTCGCTCCCTCAAAGCGAATGCCGATTGCCGCGGGATTGGCTCCAGCAGCCACTTTCAAGTCATACTCGAGTTCGCGCCCGTTGCCGTAGTACACCAGATCAATGCCCCGATAGACACCCTTGTAGACCACGCGCGAATAGCCGCTGACGCCGGCATGCCACTTTGCAGGATCATTGCCAATGAAGTAATTGCTGCGGCCCGGCAACTCATCTTCGCCGCTCACGCTTGCCGTGCGATTGGCGTTGACGAGTTTCATGCGAATGACGGCCGCGTTCGCCTCAGCCACTGGCTCGGTCTGCTTCTCCTGGTCAATCAGACCTCGAGCCGTCTTAACTGACGGCTCGCTGTGGTCGCCCCGGCTTAACGTCATCACGGCTTGGTCGCCCGTTAGCCACAGCGCATAGCCTGCGCCGCGAGCGGCGAACTTGACCTGTGCATCGAACTGTCCCTGATTGCTCTCGAAGCGCATCGGTAACTGTGCATAGGCCGAACCGGTGCGTGCGTGAGCCGTCTCGTTCGCGTTACCACCCGGCCCGGGCGTAAGCGCCTCGGTCGCTGGCGAGGAAGCCCAGACTCGCGCGTTGGATAGAGTCGGCAACGTCGTCCAGTTCAGTAGACTGGCGATCATTACGAGCATCACAAGCAAGCGCCCGGTCACAACTTGACTATTGGGCATGATGTACTCCTTGTTTGTTTCGACAACCGTCTAGCTCACTAGAGACTTACGCTCGAGCAAGGCGTCTCTTCAACAAACTGATCTTGCAAAGAACCAATCGCCTTTGAATCCGAGAGCAAAACTCCATGGAGAATCGCGCTACAATACTGAGCGGTGGACTGAATGTAGTGTCTTATTGTATCGCTCATTCCGTTGGCCGGCAATCAAGTTTCCGAAACGGGAACGTGCAGGACTCCAACGCAAGCGCGCCATTGCCTTCCTTAGCGCTGGTTTGACTCTCGTTCATGGCATAACCTAAAATGAATCCTGGTGTCGCCGCACATTGTGAAGGCTGACTGTGAGTACGCCTATCTGAATCGGATGCCGCGCCACGAGCCTGTTGCCCGAAGGCACGCAAGCCAAAACGGCGAGCCTCAGGTCGGCAGGCTAACTAGTTTCGAGTTCTGGGTTCCTGGTTCTGGGTTGGTTTTTGAGCCTGCGATCACGAACTCGGGACCGTGAACCCGGAACCAGGAACCATATATATGACCGCAGTATTAAACAAAGTTGCAGCGAAGGTTTTCGGCACCGCGAATGAGCGCTTGCTTAAACGCCTGTGGCCCATCGTCAGCGAGATGAATGCCTTCGAACCGGAGTTGAAGCGCTTGTCCGACGAAGAGCTTCGCGCTTATACCGTCAGATTTCGCGAGCAGATCGAGAAGCGAATCGCCGGCGCCGAGTTGACTGGCGGAACCGCCGAAGAGCAAAAGAAAGCGCTGCGAGAGGTGATCGATGAAGCGCTCGAAGAGATACTAATCGAAGCATTCGCCGTTGTCCGCGAAGCTTCACGCCGAGCTACGGGCATGCGCCACTTTGACGTCCAGCTCATCGGCGGGATGGTGCTTCATCGTGGGATGATTGCCGAGATGAAGACCGGCGAAGGCAAGACGCTGGTTGCCACTCTGCCCGCTTATTTGAACGCGCTCTCAGGCCGGGGAGTCCACATCATCACCGTCAACGATTATCTCGCCAAACGCGACACCGAGTGGATGGGTAAGATATTTCGCTTTCTTGGCTTGACCGTCGGCTGCATACAACATGATCTCGACGATTCAGAGAGACAAGAAGCTTATGGAGCGGACATCACCTACGGAACGAACAACGAGTTCGGCTTCGATTACCTGCGCGACAACATGAAGTTCGAACCGTCGGCGATGGTTCAGCGCGGACACTTCTACGCGATCGTTGACGAAGTTGACTCGATCCTGATCGACGAAGCTCGAACGCCGCTGATCATTTCCGGCGCCTCGGAAGACTCGACTGAGAAGTACTACATCGCCAACGACTGCATGGTTCATTTGAAGGCGAAGCAGCAGAATCGGATTGCCGAAATCAAACGAACTGACGGTGACGTCGATCTCAAGCAGGACCCGCGACTGCTTTATCACGTAGACGAGAAACAGCACGGCGCAACGCTCACCGAGGAGGGAGTCGAAGAGGCCGAGCGCTATACCAGCGTGGGCAACCTCTACGATCCGGTCAACATGGATCTGCTGCACTGCGTCGAGCAGTCGTTGAAAGCGCACACGCTCTATCATCTCGACAAGCAGTACATCGTCAAAGACGGCGAGGTCATAATCGTCGATGAGTTCACCGGGCGCGTGATGCCGGGCCGCCGCTGGAGCGACGGGCTTCACCAGGGCGTCGAAGCCAAAGAGGGCGTGAAGATCGAAGCCGAGAACCAGACGCTTGCGACGATCACTCTTCAAAACTACTTCCGAATGTATGCCAAGCTCGCGGGCATGACCGGTACGGCTGAAACAGAAGCTTCCGAGTTCGCCAACATCTATAAGCTCGACGTAGCCGTAATGCCGACTAACCAGCCGATGGTTCGCAAGGATTATTCCGATGTGATCTATCGCACTGAGCGCGAGAAGTTCGATGCGGTAGTCGGCGAGATCAAAGAGCTCCACGAGAAGGGCCAGCCGGTTCTGGTAGGCACGGTGTCGGTCGAAAACTCTGAAGTGTTGGCGGCACGGCTAAAGAAAGCCCACGTGCCACACAACGTTTTGAACGCGAAGCCGGAGCACGCGGCTCGCGAAGCCGACATCGTCGCGCAAGCCGGCCGCAAGGGCCAGGTGACTATTGCTACCAACATGGCCGGACGTGGTACTGACATCCTGCTCGGCGGCAATCCGGAGTTTCTCGCGAAGCAATACTTGAAGGAGCGGGAGATCAATCCCGACGAGGCGAGCGAGCGCCAGTTGAATGACGCAATTGAACGCGCCAAGCAAACCACCGATGCGGAGCACAAGGAAGTTGTCGGCGCCGGCGGGCTTCACATACTAGGCACCGAGCGCCACGAATCGCGGCGAATCGACAATCAGCTTCGCGGGCGTTCAGGGCGCCAGGGCGACCCCGGCTCATCGCGCTTCTTTCTCTCGCTCGAAGACGACCTGATGCGAATATTCGGCGGCGAGCGCATCAAGGGGCTGATGCTGCGGCTGGGCATGGAGGAAGGCGTGCCCATTGAATCGCGGCTCGTGTCCAAGCGAATCGAAGGCGCGCAGAAGTCCGTCGAAGGTCACAACTTTTCAATCCGCAAACACCTGCTCGAATACGACGACGTGATGAACAAACAGCGCGAGACTGTTTATGGATTGCGTCGCGATTTGTTGATCGGCTTCGAAGGCGACACCCCCGAAGAGCAGAGCGCAAACCAGCGCGAGTATATTCTCAGCATCGTTGAAGACAACTTCACCGGCTTGATCGATCAGTACATGCCGAAGGACCAGCGTCCGGATCAATGGGATGTCACGGGTTTGAAGGAGCAGCTTCGATTGAACTACGGCTTTGACGCCGAAGCTGAACATCTGGATCTCGTCGAGATGGGCCCGGAAGAAGCTCGCTCGGTAATCGGGCCGAAGCTGGAAGAAAAGTACAAAGAGAAAGAAGTTCAGTTGGGTGTCGAGGCTCTGCGCAACCTCGAGCGCTACATCATGCTGAACATCGTAGACGCGCAGTGGAAGGACCACCTGCTTGCGCTCGATCACTTGAAAGAAGGGATCGGCTTGCGGGGCTACGGCCAGAAGGACCCGCTGGTCGAATACAAACGTGAGTCTTATTACTTATTCCAGGCGATGCTCGAACGCGTCGACACTGATACGATTCGCTACCTGTTCAACTTCCAGGTGCAGGCAACCGCGCCAGTCGAACAGCAACTGCTCGAGCGCCGCCGCCGCCAGCGCCGTGGCCGCGTCGCTTTCACGAAGGCTAACGAGACAGCTTTTGCTGGAGGCGAAGAAGAGGTAGCCAAGCCGGTTCGCAACAAAGGTCCTCGCATCGGCCGCAACGATCCCTGCCCCTGCGGCAGCGGCAAGAAATATAAGAAATGCTGCGGCGCGTGACTTTAATCAAAGTCTAGATAACCACGCTGAGAATTGGACGCATGACAACTTCCGTACCCCTGCATTCGGGGTTCGCGAATTGACCGCTGTATTCCAACATTCGCATTTGTCCGTCTAGTGGGTAGGTGCTCCCCAGCACGCTCTGCGTTGCGTCATAGCAAAGATCGCTATGCGATCGGAAGAGTTTTAGGTTACAATAGCGCCCGCCTGTAACTGAACCCACTGTCCTGGCTCTAATTGTAAACAAGCTGCCATACACGCATTCCCCTGCGGGCAGTCTGTGAGAAGACACGAAAGGCGCGAAGGATTTCGTCCTCGAATCTTTCAAGAAACCGTCGCATACGAAGACTATTTCGCCGGTAGTTTCAAATTCCGATTTGCTTCGAGAGATCAGTTTTGCAAGTCGAGCATTCGAACACTCCTATTCTTAACCGCTCTTGCGGCGATGCGATGATTGCTTCATCGCACAGGTGGAGCTTCTCGCTGTCGAACG
>JADGNW010000009.1 GCA_017883315.1 Blastocatellia bacterium
TCGCCGCCGAGCTTTTTCAACATCGTGACCGCATTCGTATTCTTCGGATTGAGCTCCAGCGACTTCTTGTAGTTGGTGATGGCAGGCTCCTTATCCCCATTCACCATGTAGGCTTCACCGAGGCTGTCATACGTGTTCGCCGATTGCGGATACATCTCGACGTTCGCTTTGAAGATCGCAATGGCTTCAACAATTTTCTTTTGCTGGAGCAGAGCATAACCGAGATTATTGAGCCGCTCTTCCGCAACCGCGTTGTTAAGGGGCTGTTCGCGTTTGATCTTCTTATAACCTTCAATGCCTTCGGCGAATTTTCCCGCCATAACCTGTTCAATTGGAATGAGCCGGTCGTTAGAGATGCGACTGGCCTGCCCACTTCCGCCATCGAAACGGATTTGTATCGTGTCTACTTTCCCGCTTTCGCTCTTCACGAAAGTGTAGCGGATGTTTTCATCCCTGCGGATAAACTCGCTTTCAGAAATAGCCAGCATCTCGACTCTTGGCGATAGCGTCGGCTCAACAAAAAGCTGCCCGCCTTCCTTGGTTATGGTTAGGACACGGTCGGGGTTGACCTGAAAACGACCCGTATAGTTATCCAGTTTGTCCGCGCCGAGTGAAATAACTTCATAGGGCGCTGGTAGAAAATCATCCCAATTGTACTCTCTGGCGATGCTTCTGAAGATTTCATCGATGATCTGCCCGTTGTCGGAGTTGACCATCACTGCGGCTCCATAGCCCTTCTCTCTATTCACCAGCAGTCCGGCTCGGAATCCTTCATCCGCACCGTCGTGGCCGAAATAGACGGCCTGACCATGCTTCTGAAGAAAGAAGCCCAGGCCAACAAAGTCTTCAAAGAACGGAGTGACCATCTTTTCCGTCATCGCTCTTGAAAGCACCTTATTGGATTTTCCTTGCAACGACAGTTGAACCTCGATGGCAAACCTCGCCAAATCTGTTGGCGTCGTCCAGAGTCCGGCAGCGGCCATCTCCGGGTAGACATGGATTTTGCCGTCAACCACTTTCCCGTTGCCTCTATATCCTGATGCGGTTTTCC
Source organism: Blastocatellia bacterium (assembly GCA_017883315.1). Classification (GTDB taxonomy): domain Bacteria; phylum Acidobacteriota; class Blastocatellia; order UBA7656; family UBA7656; genus Onstottus_A. The sequence goes on from JADGNW010000009.1 coordinate 1,052, forward strand.
TTCTCGTTTCCTCAGGCAGCGGCTGATTGTAGGTGCTGCTGGTCATCCCTAACGGCCCAAGAACTGTTTCTTGCGCGATCTGCGGATAGGGTTTCTTCTCGATATCCATGATGGCTAACTGCGCGATGGTTACGCCGCCGCCGGAATATCTGTACTTCGTTCCCGGCTCCATATCCACGCGAACGGCAGCCGTGTTTGCCGGTGGAGCGCCATCCAATACTTGCGGCAGCGTGGGCAGCTTTTCGCCGGGGGCGTAGCCAGGAAACCCATGCACGGTGAGGCCGCCCGTATGGCTTAGCAAGTTGCCGAGCGTGACTTTTCGTTTGGTCGTGAATTCGTTATCCGGCAGCTTCCACGAAGTCAGCTTGTCGTTGATGTTTTCGTCGAGCGCGATCTTGCCCTGCTCGACTTTCTTGAGCGCGACCATCGCGGCAACCGGTTTACTGATGGAGCCCGCTTGAAAAAGCGTTTCCGTCGTCACCGGCTCGTTCGTATCGAGGTCCTTTACGCCATAGCCTTTTGCCCACTCAACTTTATAATCCCTGATGACGGCTATGCTGACGCCGGGAGCTTTGTAGTGTTTCATTCGCTCCTGGAGCGTCCACGCGGGTACGCCCTTGACTAGAACCGCAGGCAGCAATCCGTTCTCGACGTGTTCGATGTGCGCCCGCACTGGGGATTGTCCGAGCGCAACCTGTGAGCAAACGAAAACGAGCAACAGGACTCGAGAAACGATTAAACGCATTATGTCCTCCGTAATCTGGTCTGCCATCGCCGCAACCGGCCTCTCCCGCAGGCGGTACCGGTAGGGTTAAAGCGCATCCTCATTCATACCGCAGCGCGACCAGCGGGTCGACCTTCGTCGCCCAAGGTGCAGGCACAAAACAGGCTCCTAGAGCCACTTTTGCGTTACTCACACCTGAGCGCCTTGAGCGGGTCAGTCGCCGCAGCCCTCCGCGCCGGCAAGTAGCCGCCCAGCAGCGTCCCGGTCGATAGCAAGAAAGCCGCAGCGGCAAACACAATTGGATCGCTTACCTTCACGCCGTACAACAGCGATTCGGTCACATGGCCAAGCGCGTAAGCAGCCGGCAACCCGATGATCAATCCGACGGCCGCCAACATAACCACTTCGCGCAAGATCAGCCACGAGACGTTGCCGCGCGTCGCTCCCAGAGCCATGCGAATTCCGATTTCGCGAGTGCGCCGCGTGACCGTGTAAGCCATCACACCGTAGAGCCCGATCACCGCCAGAACCGCCGCAAGAAGTGCGAAGCTCAACGACAACGAAGTGAGAAACTTGTCTGCAAACAGCGACTCGTCGATTTGCTGCTCGAGCGTCTTCAATTCGAAGACCGGAAGATTGGCGTCCAGTCGCTGCACTTCGCGACGCAACGTCGAAGCTATCTGCCCGATGCCCTGCTGCGTCTTAACGTAAAACGTCAAACGCCCAATCGTCTTCTCCTGGCTGTAGGGTATGTAAATGAACGGCCGCGACTTCTCGCGCACGCTCCCGTGCTTGCTGTCTTTTACTACGCCGACTATCTGAATATCGGGATGAACTTTGTCGCCGGCGCCAAAAGCGAAATGCGCCCCTACAGCCTCGCGGCCGGCAAAGAAACGGCGCGCCATGGTTTCGTTAACCACCGCTGCTTTCGTACTGTTTGCCGCGTCACCGATGTTGAATTCCCGGCCTGCGAGCAGCGGAATACCCATAGTAGAAAAATAGTCCGGGCCTACATAATTCTGATTAACATTCATCTCCTCGTCATTCTGTGGCTGATAGCCCTCGACGGTTATGTTGGAACTTGAATTACTGTCGGTGAAGACCGGGATTTCGGCTGCGCTCACGGAAGTCACGACGGGCAACCCGGCCAGCGACTCCCGCAGTTGGTCAAAGAGTGCAACGCTTCGGACAGGCGTATAACCGTTCTGCTCGGGAGCGATCGTAAAAGTGACTAGCTGTTCGGCGCGCACTCCAAGTTCAAGACGCTTCAGATTGCTCAGGCTCCGGGCAAACAATCCCGCGCCGACAAGCAGCACCGTCGTCAAAACAATCTGCGAGACTACCAGGCCTTTGCGAAATCGAACTTGTGACAAACTGCCGGACACGCTCGATCCCTGCTCCCGCAGAGTGGCCTCGAGATTCAAGCGGGTCGCTCGAAACGCCGGCGCCAAGCCAAACAGCAGGCCGGTCAGCAGAGCGAGCGCGAGATTGAAGCCGAGCATTCGCAGATCGAGCTCGGGCGAAAGTCCGAGCGCGCCCACGCTCGCAGGAATGCTCGCGACCAACAAGCCAAGCGTCCACGCGGCGACAATCAAGCCAACCACACTGCCGAGAACCGAAAGCAACAGGCTTTCAACCAGGAACTGCCGGATCAATCTGAATCGTCCCGCGCCTATCGCCATTCGAATCGCGATCTCACGTTGCCGCGCGGCGCCGCGAGCCATCAACAGGTTCGCCACATTGCCGCACGCAATCAACAACACCAGCCCCACCATGCCTAGAAGAACCAGCAGAGGCGCCTGGGCATCACGCTGAAGAATCAGCCGGCCTTGGGCGCCCGGCGTCATCTGGAGTTTTTGATCGAGAAAACGTTGCTGCGTTTCCGCCGACCACTTTCCCATCAGCGGTAATTCCGCTTCGAGAATGCCGCGATAGGCCGGAGCAAAAGCAGCCTCGGCTTGCTTAGCCGTGAGCCCGGGCTTGAGTCTGCCCAGTATCGCAAGCCAAAAATCCTTGTGTTCCTTCAATCCATCCCAGGTTGGTGTGATCTGCGCCTTCATCATCATCGGAATGAAAACGTCGGGTGTCTGGCCAATCTGCACGCCGGTGAAGCCGGCCCGAGCAACGCCTACGACTGTCATCGACTGACCGTTCACGACCAGCGTCTTGTTCAGTATTTGCTGGTCTCCGCCGAAGCGGCGCGCCCAATAGCCATGGCTCAAGACGATCACCGGATTCGCGCCGGGAATCTGATCGTCCTCCTGAGTGAACACGCGTCCGAGCGCCGGCACAACGCCAAGCACGTCGAAGTAATTCCCCGACACCAGTTCCCCGTCCGCGCGTTCAGTTTGTCCCTCGCCCGACACGCTCAAAGAAACGGGGAACCGCGCCAGCAGCCCGGAGAACACGTCGTTATTGTCTCGAAGGTCCGCGTACATTGGATAAGAGAATGAATTCGCCGCATCGCTGTCGGTCGAGACTCGGCCGGACTTTGGCCCATCGGCACGCAACACCACCAACTCATCGGGCCTTTGGACTGGAAGCGCCTTCAGAAGTATTTGATCGGTCAAAGAGAAGATCGCGGTGTTCGCGCCCAAACCGAGCGCAAGAGTCAACACCGCGACGGCGGCGAAGCCGGGATTCTTGATCAGCGTGCGAAGCGCATAACGCAGGTCCTGCCAGAACGTTTCCATTGTGCCTCCTACGGTAGTCGGTTCAGGGTTCAGAGTTCAGAGTTCAGAGTTCAGGGTTCGTGGTTTCGGGTTACAGAACCCGAATCATAAGAACCCTGAACTCTGAACCCCGAACTCTGAACTTCGTCTATTTGTCTTTGCGATGATCATTCGATCTTTCCATGAAACGCGCGAAGCGCGGATCGGAGCGAAGACTATCAAGGTCTTGATCCCCGCGAATGTAATTCTCGAGGTCGAATCCCGCTTGAGCTGATTTCCCAAGCCATTCGAATGCGGCGTCCTTGCGTCCCATCATCGAGTTAGCGCAAGCAATGTTGTACATCGAGGTGGGCGGTTTGTAGTCAAACTGAATCGCTCGCTCGAACGCTTCGATGGCTCTCGCGTGCTCGCTCGAGTAGTGAAGCGAGTAGGCGAGGTTGAACCATGCGCGGCCGCTGTCCGGGTGGTCTCGTAAGAACGATTCGTAGAGCTTGATCGCGGGCGCCCAACGCTGCTTCGAGTACTGACCTTCGTCAGAGTTGCTGGTGACTAGCGCGAGAGAAAGAAGCCGGTTCATCTCCTGAAGCTTCTTGAAGCGCGATTCCCCGCGCAGACTCGCGATGTCGGGATCTTCACGAAGCTTGTCGCTACTGTCGAACCCGGCGTTGATGGACTTCTCGAGCCAATCAAGCGCGAGATCCCGGTCCCCCTTCAGCGCATACGTGCAGGCGAGATTGTACTTGGCAGAAGCGCCGCGGTATCCGACGTGCTCGACCGCTTGTGTCAACGCAACCGTCGCGCGCTCCAAATCGCGAAGCCCCAGAAGTCGCGAGCCCACTTTGTACCATTGATCACCATCCTGAGATGATGCGCTGCGAAGCTGCTCGAAATTGATGATCGCCTCGTTAAGCCGGTCGTGATCCGGATGCTCCTTCTTCTTCGTAGCGCCATCTTCGATCCTCGTCGACGTGACCCTCTGAACAATGTCCTTGAATCGAGGATCGGAACGAAGCGAATCGAGGTCCGAGTCTTCCTTCAACAGATCAATCCGGTCGAACCCGCCGCCGAACGCGCGATCGAGCCAGAACAAGGCATTCTCTTTATCATTCAACAACGCGTATCCGCACGCGACGTTGTACATGCAAGTCGCCTGGCGATGTCCGAGCCCAATCGCATGACTGAAAGCACCGATCGCGTCGATGTAATGGCCGGATTCATGCAGGGAGTAGCCGTGACTAAACCAGTACGCGCCGTCGTGATTCGCGCGATCGCCGTCTTCATTATTAGCTTCATTATTAGCCATGCGAACGCTGACGATTCGAGGTGACGCCTGTTTCGACTTGTCGGACTTCTGCCACTGATCACGCGTCTGCGAGAAAGTAGCTACTGAGATGCCGGACACCAGGGCCAGCAATGCCAACCGTCTTAGATTTGTTTTCATCGTTACTCTCCTTGTTGATGAATCAAGCACACTTCCTCAGCCCCTTAGAAAGAGGATCGAGAATTGAGGATCGCACTTGGCGTCTTTGCGTTTCTTTGCGTCTTTGCGCGAAACGTTTCTCATTTGCCCGAGAGATGATCTCGCGCAAAGACGCAAAGAAACGCAAAGACGCAAATCTCAACTTCAATCCTCTATCCTCTATCTTCACTCGTATCGCAGCGCAACCATCGGATCGACCTTCGCAGCGCGTCGCGCTGGCAAGAAGCAAGCTAACAGACCAACTGCAGTCAAACCGATGGCAACAAAAACAAACGTGAGCGGATCCGTGGCGCTGACCTCAAACAGCAGGCTCGCCATCACGCGAGTCAGCAGCACCGCGCCGGTCAATCCGGCGGCCAAACCTATCACCGTCATCCTGAGCCCTTCACCGACTACCATCGATAGCACGTTTCGAGTCGTAGCGCCGAGCGCCACCCGAACGCCAATCTCCTGCGTGCGCTGTGTGACTGAGTAAGCCATCACACCGTAGATTCCAATCGCCGCAAGCGACAGCGCAATGACCGAGAACGATCCTAACAGCAGCGAAAGGAAGCGCGGTCTCACCA
>JADGNW010000096.1 GCA_017883315.1 Blastocatellia bacterium
CGCTGCTTCAAAAGAGATCATGCAATTATGCGTGAGCGTCGGGGGCTCGATCACCGGCGAGCACGGAGTCGGAATGGACAAGATCGAATCGATGCGGTTGATTTTTTCTGATAACGATATGCAGCGAATGCTCGCAGTGAAAGACGTATTCAACCCGATGGGACTGTGCAATCCGGGCAAGGTCATTCCCACATTCAAGACTTGCCGATACTGCGGACTCGGTATGGAGGATTTCAAACATAGATTGCTCGCGCCTCACGGCACTTCTACAAACGAAAAGCCCTGACCAGACACGCAGCCATCTGCGAGTCGCGGGATGAGTAGTGGACACGGAGAGGTCAGCAAATCAACTTGGCAGTGAAAGGGAGGTCGTAGACGCGGCTGGAATGACACTCGACTCTTGTCGAGGCAGTAACACCTGACCGCCAAACGCGCAGACAAAGCGAACGGAAGGCTTATGGTGACTAGGCTTGTAGCGGCTGGTCTGACGAACGCGAGATGGATCAGCCGGGAGGCCACGCCAGATGACGACCGCCTAACACGTGGACATGAAGATGAGCAACACTTTGGCCGGAAGCGTCACCGGTATTGATGACCACTCGATACCCGCTCTCGGCGATGTCCAACTGGTTCGCAACTTTCGCGGCGGTATAAAGAAGATGACCCATCAACGACAGGTCTAGCTTTGAAGCGTCGTTCAAAGACTCGAGATTGTGTTCGCGCGGAATCAACAGCACGTGCACGGGCGCCTGGGGATTGGCATCTTTGATAGCAACGACTTGCTCGTCCTGATAAACAACCTCGGACGGAATATCCTTGGCTACGATGCTACAAAAGGTGCAGCTTTGTTCGATGTTTTCCATAGTGTTTGATCTGAAGGCAATTATCAACCAAGGGTCACAACTGAGTCAAATATTAAATGAAAACGTGAAACGTGATTCGTGATCGGCCCTATAGGTCGCATTGGTCCTATTGTCACGCGTCACGTTTCACGCATCACGTTTCACTCCCTGAATCTCTCAATGTTCGCGCCGACCGCTCGCAGCTTCTCTTCGATCTTCTCGTAGCCGCGATCTATGTGATAAACGCGATCAACTATCGTTTCTCCTCGCGCTGCAAGTCCAGCCAATACCAACGAAGCTGACGCTCTCAAGTCCGACGCCTGCACTCGCGCCCCCGAGAGTTCCTTGTTGCCTTCCACCACTGCCTGCCTGCCGTTCAATCGTATCCGCGCGCCCATCCGCAAGAGCTCGGAGGCGTGCATGAATCGGTTCTCGAATATCGTTTCGGTGATCACCGAGACCCCGTCACCAACCGTCATCAGCGCCATGTATTGCGCCTGCATGTCGGTGGGGAAACCGGGATGGGGCAGCGTAGTCACATCGGAGCACCTTGTTTGATCGGCCGCCACTACCCTAAGCGAAAACGCGTTCGGGCGATCAATGCGAACCCCTGTCTCTTCGAGCTTGTCCAACACCGCGGCAATGTGCTGCGGATTACAATTCACCAATTCAAGGTCTCCTCCGGTAATGGCAGCGGCTACAGCAAAGGTGCCGGTTTCGATCCGATCGGGAATAATCGTATGCTCCGCCCCGCCCAGCTTGTTGACGCCCTCGATGCGAATCGTGCTGCGGCCCGCACCTTCAACCCGAGCGCCCATCTTGTTGAGCAATTCGGCGAGGTCGACGATCTCGGGTTCTCGCGCCGCGTTGGTTAGAACGGTCACTCCATCGGCGAGCGCAGCCGCCATCATCAAGTTCTCGGTTCCGGTGACGCTCACCTTGTCAAAATAAATCTCGCGTCCCTGAAGCCGCTTCGAGCGCGCGACGACGTCACCACCTTCGATCTCAACCGCCGCGCCGAGCTTTTCAAATCCCGCCAGATGCAGATCGATCGGCCGCTGACCAATCGCGCAACCGCCAGGCAGCGAGACGCGCGCTTCTCCGAATCTAGCCAGAAGCGGTCCCAGCGCCAGCACCGAAGCGCGCATTGTTTTCACCAGTTCGTACGGAGCCTCAAACACCTCGACCTGCGCCCCTGAAATCTTGAGCGTTCGCAGCTCCGGCATCAGTATGTGACAACCGAGGTCCTCGAGCAGCCGGCGCATCGTAATGATATCCCGCGCGTACGGCAGATTATGAAGAGTGACAGTCTCCGAGGTGAGCAACGCTGCGGCCATGCAGGGCAGCGCGGAGTTCTTGGCCCCACTTATTTGAATGCGTCCTTCAAGAGGCCGCCCGCCGATGATACGAAACTTATCCATTTACTCCTTACCTTAAAGATGAGGATCAATTTGAGAGGATGTTAGCACACGGCGGACGAACGTTGACAGAATCAATCGACGGTGAGCGCGAGGTAAGAAAGTTACCTCATAAGGAATCTTAAGGGCCGCGATCTATAGGTTCAGGCTTATCGCTTTTCGAGGCTCGCCGAGTCAAGGATCTCCCATGCAGAATCATCGCGAAGAACGCGCGACACCAGGGCGGTGTGTACTCCGTGACCCGTTCGCTCCGCGTTGACGCGTCCGAGCACCGGCATTCCAAACAACGCAAGATCGCCAACTATGTCCATGATCTTGTGCCGGACAAATTCGTCCGTGAATCGAAGTCCTTCGCGATTCAGTATCCCGCCTTCAGGCGTGAGAACGATGGCGTTCTCGAGCGAGCCCCCGCGTGCGAGACCAAGATTGCGCAACGCTTCCACTTCGTCGAGAAACCCGAAGGTGCGCGCCGGAGCGATTTGCTTGGCGAACTGACCGTTTGTGAATTCGATGTCGCGACGCTGAGTCCCAATCATCGGATGAGGAAATTCAATCGAGCAGTTTATCGAGAATGTCTCGGCAGGACTGATGCTCATCCTTCGATCAGCCTGCTCCACTTCTACATGCTTGAGCACGCGCAGGAATTGACGCGGCGCTTCGAGCGTGACTACTCCTGTTTGTTCGATCATTTCGATGAACGGTTCGGCGCTCCCATCCGTTATCGGAACCTCGAGCGAATCGACGTCGATTATGCAGTTGTCGATCTGACTCCCCGCGAGCGCGGCGAGCAGGTGCTCGACCGTAGCAATCATCACACCCTGGCGCATGAGCGTCGTCGCGTAGCTGACGCGGGCGACGTATTGAGGGGCTGCTGGAATCTCGAAGTTGTTCAGATCGGTCCGCCGAAACACGTATCCGGTATAGGCTGGCGCTGGATTCAGCGTGATTCCTGATGGCTCGCCCGTGTGAAGCCCATGTCCGGCGATTGAAACTGCTCGTTTGAGCGTGGTCTGCTTGATCAAAAAAAGTTCCGCCTCTCAATAGGTCGATAGCGTCTATTGTACCGGCAATGAGCGTGCCAGCAAGCGCAAGACAGGCGCGAGTCCTTTTGCTGGAGAATAACGATCACGTTCAGCGCCGTGGCTTCTCATGTGTTGCAGCCAGGCAACAGCGGTGTTGCGTGTACTCACGTAGCCTTTTGAATTCGGTCCCGCTAGAATGAGCCTCATTCGACAAACCCGAGCGAGGTGTAAACTCATGAAAGCCACCGCAAACATACCAATAGGCGCCACAGCGACGGACCAACTCGAGGTCACCAGGGAGATGACGGTCGCGCACTTCCACGAGCACATGCCGGAAGTGTACGGAACGCCGATCATGATTTATCACCTGGAAGTAACGGCTGAGGCAGCGATAAGAGACTATCTGCCGGAGGGTTGGATTACGGTCGGAGTCGTGGTCAATGTAAAACACCTCGCCGCAACACCGGTCGGCGCAACTGTAACCACGCGAGCGCAAGTCATTGAGGTGGGCGATAGCACGATCAAGTTTGCGGTTGAGGCGCACGACGGATTCGAGAAAATCGGGGAGGGCACGCACGTCCGCGCGGCGGTGGAGATGGATCGGTTCATGAAGAAGTTGAAAACGAAGATTGATCATTAAGCATTTGTCATTGGTCATTTGTCATTGGTCATTGTCATAGTCACTAGATCGTCCGTTCTTCAAATGACAAATGGAAGATGGCAAATGGAAAATGGCAAATGACTTCTCCTTGCGCCAACGTTGGCTGGCTTGCTAGTTTGACTGTCGGCGGGGAGGCGCAGGGGGCCTGGTGGTTCTCGCGGGCTTCAAACCCGTTGCGGGTTGCCGAGAGGCGGCCTGGGTGGGTTCGATTCCCACACGCCTCCGCCACAAAAACAGTAGGTCAGCAGGCAGTAAGCGGAAGGCAGCGAGGATTCAGATCTCGAGCCCCTCGCCCGTCCTTCCCTCTCGAAGGGCTTATGGGAAAAACAAAAATAGCATGCGTTCAGATGGACGTTGCGATCGGCGATGTTGAAGCTAATCGCCATAAGATCGTCGGACACCTGCGCGAAGCAGCAGACAGCGCGGCAGAGTTGGTTATCTTCCCCGAATGCGCGGTGACCGGCTATTGTTTTGGCTCTCTCGATGAAGCCGCGCAGTTCGCAGAACCACTCGACGGGCCATCTTCAGAAGCGATCGGAGACGCTTGCCGTGTGACGGGCGCGTACGCAGTCGTTGGGTTCATAGAGAAAGGCGGATCAAACTTTTACAACGCAGCGATGCTAATTGGACCGGACGGAATCGTTGGTAGCTATCGCAAAGTGCATCTTCCGTTCCTCGGAGTCGATCGTTTTTTGAACCCGGGCGACCGGCCGTTCAACATTGTCGAGCTGCCTATTGGAAAAGTCGCAATCAACATTTGCTACGACGCGAGCTTTCCCGAAGCCGCCCGCGCGCTTAAATTGCTCGGCGCCGAACTCATAGTCCTTCCGACCAACTGGCCGACTGGCGCGTGGCGCACGGCCGAGTTCATCATCAACGCGCGAGCTTGCGAGAACCATGTCAACTTCGCGGCGGTCAACCGAGTCGGCGTAGAACGTGGATGGCAGTTTATCGGCCGAAGCAAAGTCGTGGATTACAACGGCGACACGCTGGCCGAAGCTTCTCGTGATGACGAACAGATTATGTTTGTGGAAGTCGATCTTCAGGAAGCTAACAATAACAAGATCGTGAATGTCGCAGGTTCTTATGAGATTGACAGATTGGCGGATCGACGGCCTGAGTTTTATGGAATGATCGCTTCGACGGCAACCAAGTCGCACACAACTGCCTGAAGGCATCTCTGTTGAATTGTTTCAGAGGGGATGGCGCTTCCTAATGCGACCAACCGCCAGACG
>JADGNW010000495.1 GCA_017883315.1 Blastocatellia bacterium
TCCAATATTTCGATGATGCCTTTCCTGAGATGACGAGCCACTACGGATTCAAGTGCAGTTTCAATCCGACGTTTTCGACAGGTTCGGGCAAGGAAAAAGATTCGGGCAAGGAATGGATCTCAAAGGGCTATTACGGTCTTGATCAAGGTCCGATAGTCTTGATGATTGAGAACTATCGTTCAGGATTTCTTTGGCGGCTGATGCGCGGGTGCCGGTACATCGTTAGCGGGCTCCGACGAGCAGGTTTCTCCGGCGGCTGGTAAGGCAGACGTCTGGAAAAGTTCTATTCATTGGTTTAATCCAATCGCCGCCTCCAATGCTCTCAATAGGTTTGGGGCAGCAGGTTTTGCTGTCGGCTGAGAGCTACTAGGATACTGCTTTCGCAATGAACAGCGGCATTCGCAATGTGTCGCCTTCCGTAGTTTGGAATTCCACTTCCGCTCTGCCGATGATTTCCGTGCTGCCCTCGCTGAAGTACACCTCAATCCGTTCGCCGCCGTCATACGTGGCGAACTGCGCTGGAGCACCGACCGGCGGAGTGGCGGGTTGCTGCGCGGAGGTTCCCTGCTGCGCGCTTGCGTAGAGAGTTGCACCAATGATTCTCTCCAGTGCTGTTCCTGACCACTCAACCGGTCCGAGGCTGCCCTTGGCAATTTGCGGCGGCTTGGCGCTGGCGTCGATTGTCGGCTTGGGTTTTGGTTTGTCTTCACCCGGTACAGGCAACAGATAGGGCTCGGCCGTCCCAATTCGCACCACCAGGTTCTGATATTGCGAAACGATATTGGTCGGCACCTGAAACCGAAAATCAACATCGCTGGTTTTAGTCAGTTCGGGGCTGCCTTCCTCATAGGTTCGATCGAGCTCCACCCTGACGGAGCTTCCGAACCCCACAGGATGAGCGATTCGAAATACCGACGTCTGAGCGTCGCCGCCCATCCGCGTGACGGTGGGCTCGGAGAAGCTCAACGGCTGCGACGCCTGGTAATCAGCGCCACAAAATGGAACGCGAAATGCTACTGACAAACTCCTGGCGAGCGTCTTCGCCGGAATCCACGCTTCGACTCGAATGTACTTGATAATGCTCGATTGCGCGCTTGTACCGGGAGTTGCTGATGTTCCCGTTCCGCTTGTTGACGTGACTGGGGCGCTTGGGTCCACATCCCAGTAGTCGTACGGCATCGGCACCGCCTCGGTCCCGACGAACAAGATAGGGTCAGGCAGGTTCGGTAGAGCCGATAGGCTGAAGTCCCGTTCTTCTCCCTTGTCATCCAACCCCTTCACGTCGATACTAATGCGGAAAGCCTTCGTGTACCGGCTGGGCCGGATCGCTGCTCGCGCAATGTAGAGGCTCTGCACCGGACGCCGGTCGGCCGGAACCGTGAGCTGAAACGACGAACCAAAACGTCCGCTCAGGACGGAGTCTCCCGTTGCTAGTGATGTAATGGTCGTTTCGAATTCAAGAGCCTGATCGGACTTCAATGTGAGGGTTCCGCCTTCTTCGCGATGCACGGCCCCCCCAATCACGACTTGCGTTCCCGAAAAGAAATTCGAGCCCTTGACGATGACGGTTGCGCGATCTGCGCCAGAGTTCACCCACTTGATATCCGTGACCTTGGGTGCAAGCGCGTGCTGGATTTTGGCAGTATTGGGAACATGGAGTTCCTGCGTCGCGGAGTCGTTCCTGTTTGACCCGTCAACGTTCCATGGCAGCAAGCCCCACTTGATTCGGCTTGTCTGCTTCTTAGGGTTGTAGCGCCGCCAGTAAGAGCGCGTTCTGATCTCGAGGATAACCTCGTCGACTTCTTTGCTCTCTTCTACAGGCACGGCGATCACCGCCAGCATTTGGCGCGTACCGGCGGACACTGTACTGCGACCGAGCACAGGCCGAAACTCCCAACCAAATACGGTTGCTTCCGAACCGTCTCTGAACAGCGTCGGCTGGGCGCGAGGGTCGCGTTCAAAAGCGATCGTGTCAGAGTCGCGATGGATGAACAGTTGACGCGATTCGCCCTTGCTGCTGAATCCCAACGTGAGTACGCTTGCAACGGCCGAACCTCCAATTGACTGCGCGCTGCTGCTGACTGATTGTGCGTTGTAGGTTTTTTCCTGAGGAATGAGAGCCACCAACGAAACAGGAGTGTCGTCGTCCTTCACTCGCACGCAGACCTCGGCTACGGCGATGCAGTTCTCGTATCCGGCTGGGGGCGTCACCGAAACTTGAAAGCCCAGAACCGTCTGGAGCCGCGTGTGGTCATTGATCAGCCGGTCGGTCAAAGAACGTTCATACAGCGTCTCCAGGTTGACGATCTGTGATGCCAGGTTGAGTTGATCGCTAAGAATGTCGCTTGCCGCTAGTCCTATTGCTGGCTTGGAGTCGGCCTTTGCGGCGTTGGTTGGAGATGTAGAGCCTGACTTCGCGTCTTTATCACCGTCCTTCGACGTAGGCGAACTGTCGTTGCCAGATTTGCGGGGGCTCGCCTTCACGTCCAGCGTGAGTGTTCGGCTCGATTCCGATGAAGTCTGTTCCTGGAACACCGAAGGATTTTCGGTTACGTTCTGATTGATGATCTTCAACTTTGCAAGGCTGTCGCTCAGCCGCTCCATTCGTAGTGCTAGCGAGCGATTATCAAACGCCTTTGCGAGGCCAATGGTGATGCCGTTTCCAGTTGTATCTCTCGGACCATGCTTGCGAACCCACCAAACTTCGACAGAAGCGTAAGTAGTCAATAGGATGACGATGACAACTGCTGAAATCAGCAGAGCCAGCCAGTGCGCCGCCAAGAACTGTAGAGCTACTTGCATACGTACTGGTACACAACCGATCCATCCGGCTGCGGTACCGCCTCCCAAACACACGGGTGTCCCGATGGACAAAGTGGGGCGCGTTTCGTTATGTCAACGTGTATCGACTTGATATCAACATCGTGCAGCCCAGCGTTGCGAAGCGCTTCGCTTACCAATTCGAGAACATCATCTTTTCGAGTTTGAAACCGCTGGAGGAGATCGAGATCGGTCTTCACCATTTCGGACACTCCCAACTGAGACTCAGTATATGCGCGTCGCATAACAGGCGGATCAAAGAATCGTCCGCCGTAGAATTTAGAACCACTCAACGAGTTGAACTGGGGCTGGAGCGAGAAGGCTGCGGCGATTGGTTGCGGGCCCTGAGGACCAGCCCATTTATTTGCGCGCTGTGACTGTTGCGGAACGGAGCATACTTCAAGCCTCAGCTTGAGTCAAGAGCACGCGGTAGCCAATCCTACTATAATGTTCGCGCCATCTCTCGAAATCAGCTCAGGCGTGCACGCGCCGCAAAGGCGAAGAGAAGTCCGCAGGCTTCGATTTTGTCGGCCTTTACTCGTTTTCAGGATGGAAGGTACCCGGCGGCTGCAGGCATCAGATTTAAGTGCCAACAGTTCAGGCCTGACTCTCGAAGCGTTGCAAGCTTCAAGTGACAGAGCGCTCGGCTACTCTAACTCCGCTCATTGTTAGGGACAGCATTGAGTCCATGCGCCCCAGCGCCTAGCATCCCAGCATTCCCTTGCGGGAGAGGTTAGACAGATGGAACCGCAAAAAATGAGCGGTCAAGGGAGAGGAAAACCATGACTGCGGAAGAGTTTCGGAAAATGGCTCTCAGTCTCCCGGAAACGTCGGAAGCCGCGCATATGGGTCACCCGGACTTCCGTGTGGGCGGGAAGATCTTCGCTACACTCAGCCCTCCGGGACAACGATGGGCGATGGTCAAGCTCACGCCCGAGCAACAGGAGCCCTTCGTTCAATCCGAACCCGAAGTCTTCACACCGTTCAATGGCGCTTGGGGACGTGACGGCGCTACGAAGGTTCATCTCAGAGCGGCGAAGAAGAGCACTCTTCGCACGGCTCTTGTCTTCGCATGGCGGAATCGAGCGCCGAAACGCCTCGTGCTAAAGTTCGACGTCGAGTAGTAGCTTCTGACGTAGGGGTGGATGACTCGTCACGCATCCGCCGCGCCCGGACGCCCACTGGGTGTCCCCGAGAGCCGCCTTGTTCTTTCAAGACGGTATCTCGCCGAATATCACATCTTCGGCGCTTTAGCGATGCAAGTCTTCTCAGATTCTTTCGCCTGCGCCTTGCTGTCCAGTCTCGCCTTGCTGGCCGCCGCTAGGGCATCTTTACGCTCCTTACCCTTCTTGGTTTTTGCGTCTTTCACAGCGGTATTGTAGCTGTCGTTGGCCGTCTTTATCGATTGCAGGTACAAGTCATGGCAGGTCTTCACCGCGGCTGCGTGCGTCTGAGGTCTGGCCATCGCTGCTGGTATTCCTACACTGAGAGCCAGCGCCAAAGACAATGCTGTCGTTGCTAGTAATCGCTTCATTGTGGTCCTCCCGGAACTGTAAGTATTGGTCGTTCTGGCAAGCGTCCGGAAATCTTGTGAACGCATATGAGCCAAAAAGCCAAGGTGGTTAGTTGGAGCGGAAATGCGGCTACCCGTCATTTGCGCAAGGCCTTACCGACGTCCTTCACGGCATCGCCAACTTTGCGTCTCGCTTTGCCTACAGTCTCTTGGACACTCCCTTTGCTGCGGTCGGCGGCGCCTTGGTTTTCCATCTTTCGATTGCCCACCGCGTGCCCAACATTTTCTTTTACTGTGCCTTTTGCCTTCTTGACCTTGCCTTTGATCTCAGCTTTGTTTGGTAGTCCCATGGCTAAGTTCTCCTTTTCTTCTGTAATACGCCGGCCTGGTCCAACTGGCCGGCGATTTGATTAACATCAAGCGGCCCGCCATCTTTCGCGGGCCTGGACTTATCCCGTCGCTCGTTTCTCCACTGGCCTCAAGCAGCCCGGGATTTTGCAGCGAACTGTTCAGTTCCTCCAACGACGGTAACCATAGCCCCCGCCGCCAAAGAGCAGGATCAGCACTACGATAACAATCAGTAATGTCATGGTACTCATTTACTCACTCCTTCCAGCCTGGGCGTCACACCACCCGGCCTAGTCTAGCTCGTCTCAATTCCGGATGCTCTTGCCTCGAATAAGCTAGCGGAGTTCGCGACGCCTGGCTTTGCTGTTCCGTTCTCTTACCGCTCAATCATACAGATCAGGTTCTGTGAAGTCTGTTCAATATTAGACAGAATTGGAAAACAGTTTAGAGGAAGGCTAAGAACCGTGGAATTGAAGTTACGATCGACAGGTTGGTTGGGAACCCGGGCTAGAGAATCGATGCGAGGTAGGCGGTGAGCTTTTTTTCCTTGATGATCAGATGGTGCTCCGTATTGTACTCAATGAGGTCGAGGTTCCGAAATCGCTGCATAAATACACTGATGCGCGGCCGCGTCGTGCCTACCATTGTTCCCAATTCATCGTGAGAAATCTTGACCTCAATGCGTATGCTCCGAGGGTCTTTCTTTCCGAACTTTTTGGCGATTTGCAATAAGGTCGTCCCCAGTCGTTGCTCACTATCAACCGTCACCAGATTGGCGATGACCTGCTGTTGGTCGGCGACTCGAACAGCCAGATACTTGATGAAGCCTTCGAGGAGAGAGTCTTTAGCCAGGCGATCGAGAAATTTGACACAAGGAATCTCTTTCAAGAAAGAGTCTTCCATCGCAGTCGCTGTTTCTAGCCTACCCCCAAGCCCGGACAGGCACAGCTCGCCGAAAACATCTCCCGGGCCGTGGATGGCAAGCATGCATTCTTTACCTTCAGACGAGGCCGTGACCAGCTTGATCTGCCCTTTTTCGATGAAGTATACAGTCTCGCGTTCATCTCCAGACCTGTAGACATGATTGTTCTTGTCGACCTTGATGGGATTCGAGTTTTTGGTTTCGCTGAACAACGACCCTTGCATTTGTTCTTTGAATTGATCTGACTGAGAAGCTTGTTGAATCATACTTCTTCCCTTCCGTTTCCGGCGATCTTTTGATTAACAGCAAGTGATTAACAGCAAGCGGCCCGCCATCTTTTTGCGTGCAGACCTGGACTTATCCCGTCGCTCGTTTCTCCACTCGCCTCAAGCAGCCCGGGATTGTGCAGCGAACTGTTCAGGCCCTCCAACGACGGTAGCCATAGCCCCCGCCACCAAAGAGCAGAATAGATTCCTGATAACCGTTTCACCAGTCCTCAGGAGGCCCCGTGACTTTTCATTCTTGTGTTGGGGACCGGGGCTTTTTCCGGGTCGAAAGTCGCGAGCATGTTTGACAGGTCATCCGCGTGCTCCTCTTCCTTCTTGAGGATCTCTTCAATCACGCTGCGCGTGGTCGGATCGTCGTTGCCAAGCCACCGGATGATCTCCGAATACGATTCGACGGCGATGCGCTCAGCAACTAGATCTTCGCGGATCATCTCAACGAGCGAGCCTCCCTCGACATATTCCGAATGGCTCCGGGTAGCGAGGCCCTCAGGATTGAAGTTCGGTTCGCCCTGTAGCTGCGTGATGCGGAGAGCGACCATGTCGGCATGCACCTGCTCCTCGTTGGCGTGCTCGAGGAACTCGCGCGCTACGGGCTCGGCGTGAATGCCGCTGGCCATGAAATAATGACGTTTGTAGCGCAGAACGCATACCAGCTCGGTCGCAAGCACTTCATTCAAGACGGCGATCACCTTAGTGCGGTCCGCCTTGTAGCCGTCGGTGACCGGGCCTTGCTCGAGGTGCTTGCGCGCCCGCTGCCGAATCTCTTTGACATCCGATAGAAACTCATTCATTGACGTTCTCCTTTGTTAGACCTGCCTTTACCTGCTTGCAAGCTTGCCGGGCTGATCACCTGTGGCGCGAAGCGCGCGCAGGTGATCAGCCACGAAGCGATTCATGCCAAGCTCTAAATGAGCCCCTAAGCAGGAACCGTCCAAGTGATTTCTTGAGGTCGTTATGATGATCTGCCACCTGGAAATTAATTGCTGTCCAATACTGCACAATCTCGAAAAAAAGTTGCCGGGGTGTGCCGGCTGTGTCCGTCAATCCTCCTCCCTGGATTGTGTTATTTGGCAATTGTCCAATACTGAACGGAAACCATCCCCTGGTGCGCGTAACATATGAACGCTGCCGGCAGAGCGGGTAGAGGGAATATCTGAACAGCTCGGTTCGAACGGTTAGCGGCGGCCACCGAATCAGCAATCGCAACGCCGGGTGTGTTGAGAAGAAAACCTATCTAAGGAGAAAAAAGGAATGAGCGAAAATTTGATCTATCAGGCCAAGCAGTTCAACCTGAGCGGCTTAAGCGGCATCTCTGACAAAACCCTCGATATGCACTTCAAACTCTATGAGGGATATGTTACGCAGACCAATCTGTTAACGGAGAAGATTGCCGAATTCATCAAGGACGGTCACATCGACCACGAAGAAATGCCTGCTTACTCGGAACTAACGCGCCGTCTCGGCTTCGAGTATAACGGGATGGTCTTGCACGAATACTATTTCGGCAACATGAAGCAGGGCGGAGCAGGAGATCCGGAAAGGAACTCGGCGTTCCTCAAAGCGGCTGAGCAAAGCTTTGGCAGTTACGCAGTTTGGAAGACGGATTTCGTCGGCGTTGGCAAGATGCGCGGAGTTGGGTGGGCCATCTGCAATCAGAATCCGGCGAACGATAGACTGTCGAACCACTGGATCAGCTTGCATCAGATTGGCAACGTAGCAGGTTTCAATCCAGTGCTTGTGATGGACGTCTGGGAGCATGCGTACTTGCTGGACTATAAGCCGGCCGAGCGCCCCAAGTACATCGAAGCCTTCTTCTCCAACGTCGATTGGAACGCGGTCGAAGGGCGTCTGAAGAAGGCGACAGGGGATAGTTCGAAGGCCGCTCAGGCGCCTGTCCCTCGCTAGATTTGTATGTGTGGCTAAGTCTCAGAGGCTCGCGTTCATCAATCTCAAAGGCCGAGGCTGCGGCACTGCACAGAAGAGTCGGAGGCTCGAGCCTTCCACGGTTCATCAAGTAGGATTCAACAAAAGGCAACCTGAGCGGTTGCCTTTTCGTTTGTGGTCACACATTGGACACTCGTTTGATCGGGTCGCGCAGCCTCGAGTTTCGATTTACATTCCGACTCCCTCCGAATTACAATGACCCCGCTTTTCAGCCGTTCAATCTCAGGACCAAAATCAATCGATGAAAGATCATCTGCCACGGACGCTTGTCGAGTTGCTCAAGTTCGCAGTCGCCTTGCGTCCCGATCGCGACGCCCTGAGATTCAAGCAAGGTAAAGCGTGGATCGGGATGACGGCCGAGCAGCTCTTCGAGCGAGTCCGCAACGTCGCGCTCGGTCTCTATCATCACGGAATCAGAAAAGGTGACCGCGTCGCGATTCTTGCCGAGAGCGGGCCGCTCTGGTCGATCACGGATTACGCGCTTCTTGCGAATGGCGCGGTGAATGTTCCTATTTACCCAACGCAGCCTACGCATCAAGTCGAATACATTTTGCGCGAGTCCGAGCCAAAGCTCCTATTCGTTTCCGGCGCGCGTCAGATGCGGCGCATTGGCTCCGTGCTCGAGAAGTTTCCAGACCTGCGCATTGTTCCGTTTCAACCGATCGACGACGGCGAGAACATTATCCCGTTTAGCTTGCTTGAAGAGGCCGGAGCGCAACTCACCGCCGCAAGGCCGGAGTTGTTCGATCTCCTTAGTTCCGATGTTCACAAAGACGATCTCGCTTCGATCATTTACACCTCGGGCACGACGGGCGAGCCTAAAGGCGCGATGCTCACACACGGCAACATCACCTTCAACGCGATGGCTTCGGGCATTCATCTCGATATCGAACCCGATGGCGTGATGCTGTCGTTCCTTCCGCTCTCGCACATCTTCGAGCGCACGGTTTTGTATCTGTGCATGTACTTTCAAGTGCAGATCAACTACGCGAACGGTATCGAAACCGTAGCAGCGGACATTCAGGACGTGCGGCCCACTCTGATGTCAACCGTGCCGCGATTGCTGGAAAAGATTTACGCTCGAATGCAGAAGACCGCCGGCGACGGGGGAGGCTTGAAGAAGAAGATCTTCGATAGATCGCTCAACGTCGCGCGCCAGTCGGCGCAGCTCTCGACGATGGATAAGCCTCTGCCACCGCTGCTCGAGTTTCAACGCGACATCGCGGACAAGCTGGTCTTCGAGAAACTTCGCAATGCTGTTGGCGGAAGGATCAGGAGGATGGTCTCGGGAGGAGCAGCGCTTCCATCGGACATTGCGCTTGTGTTCATCGGCGCGGGCGTTCCGGTGCTGCAAGGTTACGGGTTGACTGAGACTTCGCCGGTGATCGCCGCTTGCACGCTCGATCACAATCGAGTTGGCTCGGTTGGGCGTCCAGTTCCCGGAATCGAATTGAAGATTGCGGAGGACGGCGAGATATTCACGCGCGGACCTCACGTGTTTCAAGGCTACTTCAAAAAGCCTGAAGAAACCGCTGCTGCGTTTGCCGAGGATCCTGCCGGAGGCGGGTGGTGGTTTAAGACCGGTGACATCGGCGTCATCGATCCCGAAGGCTTCTTGTTCATCACCGATCGCAAGAAAGACTTGATCAAAACCTCATCGGGCAAATACGTCGCGCCTCAGATGATTGAAGGCCTGATCAATCAAAGCGAGTTCGTCGAGCAGGCAGTCATCGTCGGCGACAAACGCAAGTACGTGGCGGCTCTGATCGTGCCTGACTTCGAGCGCTTGCGCGCGTGGGCAAAAGAGCAGGGCGTAGCTACCACTAACAAGAAGGAGTTAGTCGCGGACCGCCGAGTAGTCGATATGATCAAAGCGGATGTGAGTCGCTTAACTCGCGAGCTTGCGGATTATGAAAAAGTGAAACGAATCGCGCTGTTGGCAGGCGAGTTCAGCATCGACGGCGGTGAGCTGACGCCGACGCTTAAGGTGAAGCGGCGAGTAGTCGAAGAAAAGTATGGCGAGTTGATCGAGTCGCTCTATTCTGGCGGCGAATAAAGCTAGTGGCAGTAAGCGAGCGTACAGGACATGTACAGATCCTGCCCTTGTAAAGCATCAGAAGGGTATGTCGTTTACCTCTTGGCTAACATCATAACGATTGACGGAATCTAACTTTGTTTGGATGTTGCTTAGAATGATATTCTTCTTTTCACGTGAGGATGATCTGAACAGGTCTATGAAATCCTTGAGCACATCGACCCGAAACGTCAGCGCTCTCTTAAAGTAGTACGAACCCTTTACAAAACACCTTATTATTGAGGTGTTGTCCGGAATGAACTCCTCAAGCATCACTCTTTTGTAGAGTTCCTCTAGTCGCGACTGAATATCGTCAATTTCATCAAGGTACCTCGTATTCTGTTCGATTTTTGATATTACTGCGTAGAGAGAGTTCGAGAACTGTCTGTAATGCTGCTGCTCAGTGTATGAGAAGTCAATGTTTAAGAACTTATCCGACAGTAATTCGCGCCTGGCATCGGCAAAGGACGCAATCCTTTGCGCCGGATCAAAGGCACACATACGTTTAAGTAAGTCTGTATGCTTGAAATGCTCGAGTCCTTGCTCAATCACAATCTTCTCAAAGAGTTTTCCGACAAAATAAACTTCAGTTCTATAGTCGTAAATACTATTCCCAAATTCGAGAGGAACTTCACACTGGAGTGACGCCGAATCGTCTGTCTTCGCTAAAGTCTTTTCCAGTGAACGATTGACTTCGGCCCTGTGTTTGACACCTTTGGCAAGCGAGGTCTAGAATCACGTCGTCAGATAAAGACCGACTTAAGGAGTTCAACATGGGTCCACTAGGAATGCCCGAGCTGCTGATCATCGCGCTGATAATAATTATTCTCTTCGGCGCGCGCCGGATACCGGAAGTCGCCAAAGGGCTTGGCGAAGGCATCCGGCACTTCAAGACAGGAATGCGCGGCGACGATCCACGCGAGCTTGACGACCGGAAGTACCGTGATGACGACCGCAGACCTCGTGACGACGATCGCAAATATCGTGATGAAGATCGCAAATATCGCGATGACGAGCGGAGAGAAGAACCCCGCCCGTCGGCTTAAAATCTGTATCAGTCATTTCTCCCCACGCCCCTTTTGTTCCGCCAATTGATTCGCTGAGTAAGCCGTCGTTAGATCGTAAAGCGATCGATGGTTTGGTGCGCCCTTCAAGGCGCACAAACTATTTGTGTGTTCGCAAATCTGAGCTAACGAGCGCCCGTGTGATCTGTTAACGGTTCGCATGAATCCCATGGTGCGTTTCTGGAAAGCAGGAGCACAGACAAACCCAGGGGTCTCTCCCGGAATGTATGCAATCTCGCACAGAGCAAAGTTCTTGACAGTTGATTCTGCCTATGGTTCAATGCGCGCCTGAGCGAAAGACCGATTTAACCAGCGGCCCTCTTTGACCCCCCGAGGTGGTTGCTTTAGGCCAAGCGTGCTAATAGCGCCTCGGTGGACCGACACGAACGCGTCTGGATAGTAACCAGTCGCTTCTATTTGTGATTCGCGATCGAGCTGAAAGGGTTTGGAAACATGAAGCAGTTCGCCAGGAAACTAGCCCGCTCTGTTTTTCCGCTTGTTCTTCTTTTAATCCCCACTGTCGACGCCAAAGCGACAACGGTTGTCATGCTCTCCGACTCCGAGTTAATCGTGAACTCGCGCTTGATCGTGACCGGCAGAGTGGTTTCAGTGATCAGTGCCTGGGACGACACGCACTCGATGGTATGGACTTATGTGGAAGTGCGTGCTGATCGCGTTTTAAAGGGAGAGCTGTCCGAAGGGACGATCGTGCTCAAGCAAATTGGCGGCGAGGCCGGCGATTCGGGAGTGCGCGTGTTTGGGCAACCTGGCTTCACGCCGGGTGAACGCGTCCTTTTGTATCTCAATACCGGGCCTGACGGAAGCTTGCACGCCGCTCACGCTTTTATGGGCAAGTTCTCTGTCGTCGCGGATGGAGCAACAGACGGGGAATTCATCGAGCGCTTGGCCCAAGCGCAAGACATCGAGTTTCTCGCGCGCACTACCGGAGGCGAGATCACAAATCGCGCGCCTTTTCATTCCTACATAAAGAAGATCCAACAGACGTTGAAGCAGGAAGCGGCTCGAATAGCGGAGATCGATGCCTCGCGGGCCGGTGAGCCTTTGGTCGCAGTTCCGACAGAATATTCGCGCAAGAAGAAGCAAGCTTCGGGTTTTAAGCCCGAGTACGTTTTCATGGCTGGCGGCGTTCGGTGGATGGAAGCAGACTCGGGCCAGCCGATTTCCTATTACATTAATCCGAATGCCTGTCCGGTAGCCGGAGGAGGAGCGGCAGAGGTTGCGCGCGCGATGTCTGCCTGGCCGAATCAGAGCGGAGCCTCAATTCACCTTCAGACCGCCGGTCAGACGGGCGCTTGTGGAATTGTCATAGACAACGTCAACACCATTTCATTTGGCGATTGTTTGAATCAGTTGGATCCGCCGATAGGCTGCGCAGGAATTGTAGCGCTAACAGCGATCAGTTATACGAACGAGTCGAAGGTCGTTGGTGGGATCAGCTTCAACCGGCTGCTCGAAGCGGACACCGTGTTCAATAAAGGAATGAGCTGCTTTCTGGCGAACTCCGCAAATCTAGCCGAGGTAGCCTGCCATGAGTTAGGGCATTCGATAGGCCTCGCTCATCCGACCGATCCCTCCGCGATCATGTGGCAAACTGCCCACGGGAACGGGCGCGATGCGACGCTGGGCGCAGATGATAAGGCCGGGATTCTGGCTATCTATCCTGCCGGTACAGACGGTGGCGGCGGGTCCGGTTCAGGAGGAGGTGGTGGTGGAGGCGGCGGCGCAGTGAGCATCACCACTGCGGCCATGAACTCTGGGTTCATTGGGCAGAAGTACAATGCAACACTCACGGCAACAGGAGGGACGTCGCCCTATCATTGGAGCCTTGTTGGAGGGGCGCTTCCTCCTGGCTTGGATATGACCGGAAGCGGCGCCATAAGCGGCACTGCTGCGACTGCCGGTACGTATTCATTCGCGGTGCAGGTGTCCGATACGAGTTTACCGGTTCGCACGGACTCGAAATGGCTTTCCATAATGATCCAGGCCAATGGCGGAGGCTCGCTGTTGCCGGTCATTGCCGGGGTGAAAGCGAAGGGAGCGAAGAAGCTGTGGGTGTTTGGCCAGAATCTCTCAACCGCTTCTCTTGTTGTGGTCAACGGTCTGACGTTCACCCCGACGACCGTCGAGCGGGATGGCTCCACCGATTGGGTCTTTACCAAAGGACGACTCAATCTGGGCCCAGAAGGTACAAACGTCGTCTTCGTTATCACGATCTTTAACAACTCGCTGCCGTTTGTCTTTTGACTTCAGCGACAACTTTGACGAAGAGATTCTTTCGAGACTCCACAAGTGCGATGTCGAAGTGTCACTCAAGAAACCAGGGAGCGAGACGACTAACGGTGGTGGAAATACCCAGCGCCATCTGCTAATCTTTTTTCCCTCAAAGGGCGCTTAGCTCAGTTGGTAGAGCACTGTGTTCACACCGCAGGGGTCACTGGTTCGAGTCCAGTAGCGCCCACTGGTTTTTTGGCCCGCCTGTTTGCGACTCAGGCACGAGCTTTGGTTATGATACGACGGCCTACTAAAGTCATCAGCAGAAAAACAGACTCAGTTCGCATCATTAAGATAACCGGGCGGCTTGATCCTGGCGACGCACCGGATCAGCTCTTCGAGATGGTGCAAAGCTTCATTGAGGAGAATGAAATTGATTTCTTGCTTGATCTGCGAAGCGTCACTTATATCAGCAGCACCGGAGTCGGCAGTCTGATCAAATCCTATCGATCGGTTCTCAAGCAGAAGGGTCACGTAAAACTCCTGTCACCCTCCCAGTCGGTGAGAAACATTCTGGCAATTTCAAAACTCGACGGCGTGTTCGAGATTTTTTCAGATGAGAGCGAAGCCCTCGCGAGCTTCAAATGAAGAACGTTTGAGAGGTGCTAGTCGGGCTTCCTGTCTTTCCTGGGGGGAGGTTGCTTCTGTTTGTCCTGGCCGCCCTTTGGTTTGACAACCGGTGGCCCGGAGGGATTCTTCTTATCGTCTTTGTCTTTCCTCTGTGCAAACACAAGAGAACTGCTGCCCGGAGCCGGCAATACGGCAACCGCGCCAAAAAGTGAGAGGGTGATTATCAGGAAGGCTTTCTTCATACAACTGAATCCTGCTTGATCTCCAGCGTTCTCTTTTCCGCTCTCAGGATAACACTAACTGCCCACATAGAGAACACCTTTTCGATTCTAACGCAGCGCAGTCTAACGCACGGCAGGTCCGTCTCCAGTCTCCTCAATTCGCAACCACCATTCCACGTTAGCCCGTTAAGCAAATTGCCAAATAGCGAGGCTTACGGGGAACTGCATCGATAGATATGGTCCGAGGTTAACCTTTCAGTTCAGATGCGCACCTTTTAGTGCAGTCGTGCGATGTTCATGCCGATCAGTTTGGCGTGGTGTGATGGGCTCGAACTAGTGCCGGGACCGGTCTGCAAAAAATGCGGGTCCGCATTGCAGGCAATGACAATTCTATTACTTCTTTCGTTTGTTTACGGCTTCTTTAAGCTGCTTGCCGGCGCTGAACCTGACCGTCTTCGTAGCCGGGATTCTGATTCGCTCAGCGGTGTACGGGTTATGACCGCGGCGCGCGCGTCGCTGCGACACTGCGAACGTACCAAAGCCGACCAGCGTCACCTTGTTGTTCTTACGCAGACTGTCAGTGATAGCTTCCTTTACCGCGTTGATCGCCCGTTCCGCCTCGGCCTTGCTGATCGAGGCCCGCTTCGCAACCTTCTCGATTAGTATGCCCTGGTTCATCGCGCCTCCCTAAATGTCGTGGCCCGATCAGATCCTCGGCCCAAGATATGGTAGTCGTTTCGCGGCGTTTATAACATTCAGGCTTCAAGCTGTCAATAAGTTTCTTTCTATCGATCCCCTGAAACAGGTTCTGGTAGCCGGATTCAGGGCAGGCAGGGTAGCGGCGGCATACTCTGCGGGCTTCAAGCGGTGTGTAATATTACCTTCATAGCGCTCGGGAGTTTGGCTTGCTCGAATGCAAAGACGCCGTCCTCGATGGGAAATCGTCGCGATATCAGCGGGATTAAGTCCACCTCGCCGCTCGCGACAAGGTCCAACGCCGGAGCAAACCGTCCGCAACGGGAACCAACAATGTTCAGCTCGTTCACTACGATTTGCGATGTATCGAGTGGCGTCAGGCTATGATGCGTAGATTTGAGCACAACCGTTCCCCTTGGCTTAACAAGCTTCAGGGCGCTCGCCAATCCTGAGGGAGACCCGCTCGCTTCTATCGCTATGTCGAAGCATCCATGCCATTCAGGCACGAGATCGCTATCTCCTAAATGTACACGATGAGCTCCGTATGCTCTCGCGAGCTCGAGCTTGTCTTCGTGCTTTCCGATGACCGTGATTGAGCAGCCAGTTCGAGCCAGGACTAAGACAATCAATTGCGCGAGCTTGCCATCTCCCACAACGACAACATCGGAGGCGCTTCCTATGCTGACTTGTTCGATGATGTTGAAGGCCGCGGCCAACGGCTCAACAAAAACTGCTGCCTCGTCGCTCACCGAGTCTGGCACTTCAAGAAGGTTACGAGGCGGAAGCGAGAGGAATTCCGCGAACGCTCCATCGCGCCCTTTGATCCCCAGTACGGTCCGATGCACGCAGTGTCGCGGATCGCTGTCGACACAGCGTAGGCACCCACCGCAACCAGCGTTGATCTCTCCTACCACCCGACGCCCAACAAGCGAACCTTCGGGCGATTCAACTACTCGGCCCACGAACTCATGCCCGAGAGTGCCGCGGAATCCGGCATAGCCGTTCACGATCTCAAGGTCGGTGTTGCAAATGCCGGCGCAGATCACCTGAACCAGCGCTTCGCCCTCGCGTCGAGGCAAGTCGGCGTCCCGCACGAACTGTAGCTTGCCGTCGAACCTGAGAGCCTTCATCTGGGTTTAGAGATTCCGCTATCGCCTGAATAAGAATGTGGCGGACTCCGGACCGACCCCGTTTACTGGTACGACCTTGATCGTCACGGTCTTGCCGGGCTTTATGAGCTTCTTCAGCTTTTTTCTATTTGCGGTAAGAAAAGTCGCCGTTCCATCTCCTTGCGAACCGCCAACCGTAGTGGCCAGAACCTCAGCGTCCCCGCCCGGAGGTTGCACGCTTACAGCGCTGTTGCTCGGAAACCCTGCGCCTCGCACGGTCAAGAAATCGGCATTAACGCCGTCGCTTACGTACTGGACTTCGGTAATCGTCGGAAGGCCTACCTTGATTTGCGACGTCCCGCCGGTTCCTTTTCCACTTACTTCTATCAAGTACGTCACGCCCGCTGACGCCGGGAATGTCAGCATTGATCGATCGGTTTCGTTTAGTGACGCGCTGAAGTCGTCATTGCAAGCGATCGAAGCGAGCGAACCGCATGCGCCGGTAAACACACTAACCACCGTGTTGAAGCCGCTGGACCTCGCGTCCACGGCATAGACCGTGTTAGCGCTCGGCGTAATCGCGTACCACACAGTGTTCGAGTCCCCGGCGCCTGTGCATGAAATCGGATCGTCGGATGAAGAAGTCGCTTTGGTCGTATCGAGTATGTCCTGGTACGGCAGAGAGGTAATCACGCGAGGAGCAAGACAGCTATCGTTGGGCGGCGCATCGCTGGGTGGCGGCGAGGATTGGTTGAAGTCGATCTGGCCATAGAAGACATCTTGCTTGCCCCTGCGCGTGTCGGCCCAGAGCATATGCGCTTTGCCGCGCGTTGCAGTGATGCCCAGATAGTCGCCCAATCCTATGAAGCTTCCAAAGGCTCCCCCAACTTGCGATTGAATGCGCGGATTGGAAGACTCGGCACTGACTCGCGTATTCTCTCCAAAGCTTGCGCCGCCATCAGTCGAGCGCGCGAGGTACATATTGTTGAGCAGGCCGTTCGGATCGTCTCGCCTGTCATAGAACCCGACTTCGACCCACCCGTTCGTAGAATCAACGCTC
This sequence comes from Blastocatellia bacterium, assembly GCA_017883315.1. Taxonomy (GTDB): domain Bacteria; phylum Acidobacteriota; class Blastocatellia; order UBA7656; family UBA7656; genus Onstottus_A. The sequence continues at coordinate 16,921 of JADGNW010000495.1, forward strand.
AGCCACGGGAAGAACTGATCGGCCCCCGACCCATCGTTGTTCACTTTCACCGGAGAACTGTGTTGCGGATTGCCTCCATTTGGCGGCGGCAGTTTCTCAACGAAGATGTCTGCGTCCCTGTGGTTCGTAGTCTCGGCCCACGCAACGTAAATCGTCCCTCGATTTGGTCCGTTGCTTCGATCTACATCAAGCACGGGATAACTATGCATTCGCTCCATGCCTATGATCCTGATCGCCGGGCTCGGGTCTTCAAGAGATCCAACAAGGTCATGTATGTCCACGTCAGACGTCGTCACGTTGCTAGGCAGGAAGGTGTCGCCTCCATCCGTCGAGGCATTGAAGAGAATGATCTGCGCAGGCAATCCTATCCAGGCTGCATAAAACTCGCCGTTCGGTCCCGTGGCAAGCGATGCGCCTATCATTATACCTGGATGGCTGATTGTCTTCTGTTCTGAGAAGCCTGCATCACCCGGCCTCCGGTGTGCGCTGCGAATAACCTGGAGGTCGACGCCGCTGTTCTGGATCGCCTTAACGCTCCATACGGCATAGACCGTGTTCTTGAAAGGGCTTGAAGGCGACGTATCCACCGTCATGTAGCATTTATCTATCAGCCGCGGATTTGGATTGCCAATGTCGAGAGTAACCGGCGAAGGATCACCGAAGGTGCGGCCTCCATCAGTAGACTTGAATACATAGACACTCGTGTCAAAGTTGGAATTGTCGAGCAACAACGCGCAGATATAAAAATTACCATCCAGGTCTGCGGCAACCGACGGGTCTGAAGCGCGCCCCCAGCTTTTCTCGGGCGTCTCAAGCCCAAGCAAGCTGTTCCCCCAGGTGCGCCCGCCATCAGACGAGAAATAGTAAGCGACGCGCGTAGCGCCTCTCACTTGCGGATCACCGCCGCCGACAATGTCCTTCGACACGCCGACGATTATTTGATCGTTCCGCGGGCTAACCGCTATTGAAGTCTCATCACGAGGATCGGGATCATCTGCAGGACTAGCAGGCAAATCAAGAGCGAGAGCGGGTCCGTCTGGTCTTGCCAGCAGCCGATTCGCTGAGCCTGCCGGGTTGAGTTGCAGCGAGCAAGATAAGAGCAAAACTATCAGTGCGACTCTTACGTAGAACATCTTCATACAGAGCATTACTCCCAATCAGTTAGAAAACGAAATAAGCAAGTGCGGATAAAAATTCTTTCACACATGCAGAGTGCGTGCAAGGTACCCGGTGCTTGCAAACTTTCAAACAAAATCAGCGAGCGCTATACTCGCTCTCTAATCTTGGGAGAGAATATTTGGAAAACAAGCACTACCACTTGATAGGGATTTGCGGGACCGCGATGGCGTCTCTAGCCGGGATGCTCATCAAGCAGGGCCACAAGGTCACAGGTTCAGATGAGAACGTCTATCCGCCGATGTCGCTCGAGCTTGAGCGGCTCGGGATTCCTGTATGCGAAGGCTACCGACCTGAGAACCTGTCCGAACAACCTGATGTCATCGTCGTGGGCAACGCGATCACACGCGGCAATCCTGAACTTGAGCTTGTTCTAAATAGTAAGATGTACTACACCTCAATGGCTGCCGTGGTCGAAGAGAACTTCATTCGCGGCAGGCACTCGATCGTAGTCGCCGGCACGCACGGGAAGACCACGACGACTTCGCTCATGGCATGGGCGCTCGAGTGCGCCGGCGCCAGTCCTTCGTTCCTGATCGGCGGAGTCGCTGAAAATTTCAACTCATCTTTCCGACTGAACGACGATAGCCGACACTTCGTGATCGAAGGCGATGAGTACGACACGGCGTACTTCGACAAGGGCCCCAAGTTCATGCACTACCTGCCCGATACGGTGATCCTGAACAACGTCGAGTTCGACCACGCTGATATCTATCGCGATATCGAGGCGGTCAAGTTCGCGTTCAGCCGCTTGATCAATCTCATTCCCGGCCGCGGGCAGTTGATCGCGGGATGGGACTCTGAGTTGGTGAGGGAGCTTGCGCCACGGGCGTTCTGCCAGGTTGACAGCTTTGGCATCGAACAAGACGCTCGATGGCGCGCGGAAGATGTGATGTTCTCAGCCGACGCGACGACGTTCAGCGTCCGCGTTGAAGGTCGCGAGTTCGGGAGCTACCGGACTCAACTGGCCGGTCTGTTTAACGTGCGCAATTGCCTGGGCGTGATAGCCGCATGTGAGTTGCTCGGCTTTGACCGGCGCGCCGTCGCCGATTCATTAGCGGAGTTCAAGAGCGTGAAGCGCAGACTCGAGGTGCGGGGCGAGGTTCGCGGAGTCACTGTGATCGACGACTTCGCGCATCATCCAACCGCTGTGCGCGAGACCCTGCTTGCAGCGCGGGCCAGGTATCCTGGCCGGCGCCTCGTCGCGATCTTTGAGCCGCGGTCATACACTGCGCAGATCAAGCTCTTCCAGCATCAGTTCGAAGATGCTCTGGCCGTCGCCGACGAAATAATAATCGCTCGCCTGTTTCATCCGGAACGCTACACCGCACAGACGGCGATATCTCCGGCTCAAATGTTGGAGCGCCTTCACGCACAGGGCCGAGAAGCTCAATTCATCCCAACGCCTGATGACATCGTCGCAAGTCTGGCTCCCCGTCTTGGAAGCAGCGATGTTGTTGTGATTATGTCGAACGGTTCGTTCGGCGGCATTCATGACAAGATGCTCGACGCATTGCGCAAGACTGAGCTGAGCGCGCGCACAGACAGTTAAGCCTGTTTGGAAAGCGGCGGCTAATCGGCAGCGGATGGCGCATCGGCGATTATGGTCAATCGGCCCTTGGGTTCTATACGCCCGCGCAACACGTTCTTAATCGGCTTCGGAAGGAAAAACTCTGCGATCTTCGCAATGCTGTCCACCAGGTCCTTGATATCTCTTTCACCCTTCCAGTGATCCAGGACAACTCTGCGGTCGGCGCGATTCAATAATCTTAGTATCGAAATCGCAAGCAGGTAAGAGTCGTCTATTTGCCCGATGAATGGAATGAAGTCCGGAATAATGTCCACCGGAACTATGACGTACATGATCACGCCGGCGAGTATCGCCTTGTCGGCTTGCGACACTCGCTCGTCCCTTAGCAGACCGATCAATAGCCCCACCAGATTTGGAATGAACAGCAAGAGTTCCCGCATCTTCTTTCTCATCTTGCGTCTTTCCGACATTCGTTGCCTCCAACGCTCCACGGATTTGTTTGTATTCTAAGGATGCCGGCGCCACGCGTCAATTTATTGCGCGGCGCGCGGTGTTTTAGTTTGAATGTCCGACAAACTTCTCAGTTTGTCGAAATGATCTGCTAGGACGACAAACTGAAGTTTGTCGGACATCTCTGCGTGCTTCGCGTCTCGGCGGTGAATGATTCTCGGGGAATAGGGCTCACCGCAGAGGCACCGAGGACGCAACGGTTATGCAGAGAAGCAATCGAATTAAGATACGGAAGGGGTTCGCTTGAGCTGCACACAGAATCTAGCACTAAAACTGTCGTGCTTCTCTTGAAGGTTACAAGTCGCAGTTGTCGGGAGCGGCAGGGGTGCTGTTCAGCGATGCTCGTTCGAGCTTGAGCCTTCCCAACGGAGCGAGTGCGGTACGCACCTTGGACTCGGCTGCTCCAATAACGGATGGCACTGCTGACTGCTTTAATCGGATGAGCATCCGAATGTTCTTCGGTATCGGAATGCCTTTGATTGGTCCGCTCGGATCGAAGGTTCGCGGGATCAGACACTTTTCAAGACCGTTCAACAATTCAAGGCGCATTGCGGCTTCCGCCTTGTCGGCGCTTATCGCGCGCAGGACCCGCGCGCCCCTCTCGACGTTCACCTTGATTTCCGCTGCTGCAACGTCTGATTCGATTTGCTTAGCCTTCGAGTGATTGTGCGGAGCGAGCTTGATGCACGCGGCTCGCGGGGCGTTAGCTGTTGGAGCGAATGCCGCTGTGATCTCCGGTAACGGCCGGTATTCTTCTTCGACCTCGCGATCGCAAGCGTATTCTCTGAGCGGGCAAGCTTCAGCGCCCGCAACGTTCGCAGGTTCGCCCTCGGAGGTAATAAGCGCAGCCAACTCGGACCCCGTGCCCGCGTCATAGCTTGGGCCAAACACTTCGGCGACCTGTCTCCAGATATCGATCGCAGCGGACAACCTGGGGCTGAAGCCTACTTGCAGCCCTGCGGCTTTCAGCGAAACCGGGATGATCGCGAGACTTACAAAAAGGAAGAAGGCTGTGCCTAGTGGAGCGTGTGCGGGTTTATTCAATCGTTGCATCGCTGACTCCGAGTCTCTTAAATGGCCTCGCCTCAGGCTGCGTACAAAAACGGCCAAAGGATTTGAAAGTTCAACTTTTTCTCGACTCATTTCTGCTTTCAGTGGGTGAGTGGCGCGGGAGTGGAAAAGGTTGCAAAGGAGAGTATTGCGCCGGTGAATCCGTCTAGCTGAAGAGACTAGCTGAATAGAGAGGCCTGGTCCACAGAACTGCTTGTCTTCTTTAAGTCGAACCCGAGGTGTTGACAAGCGAGACGTGTAGCCATGCGGCCTCTGGGTGTGCGGTTCAGAAAGCCAATCTGTAGCAGGTAAGGTTCGTAAATTTCTTCGATCGCATCCTTCTCTTCGCTTATCGCTGCCGACAGCGTCCCGAGTCCCACCGGCCCACCGTCAAATTTCTCGATGATCGTCAGCAGAAGCTTGCGATCAACTTCGTCGAGCCCGTAGGTATCAACCTCCATGCGATCAAGAGCGAGCCGTGCAACTTCGCCGGTCACTTCTCCGTCGTGCAAAACCTCGGCAATATCGCGCACGCGACGCAGCAAGCGATTCGCTATTCGAGGTGTGCCGCGCGATCGCTTGGCTATTTCATGAGCGCCGCTTGCTTCTACTTTTACTCCGAGGATGTCAGCCGAGCGATTCACTATCACTTCCAGGTCCGCGATCGGATAGAAATCCAGATGAAGCGGTATTCCGAATCGCCCGCGCAGCGGCGCGCTGATGAGCCCGGCGCGAGTGGTCGCGCCTACTAACGTGAACTTGGGCAGCTCGAGTTTTATCGAACGCGCCGATGGTCCTTGCCCGATGATGATGTCGAGCTGATAGTCCTCCATCGCCGGATACAACACTTCTTCGATCGTCGGGTTAAGCCGGTGGATTTCGTCGATGAACAACACATCGCCTTCGGCAAGATTCGTAAGCAGCGCAGCGAGATCACCGGCCCGCTCGATGACCGGCCCGGCAGTAGATTTAATATCACTTCCCATCTCATTGGCGATGATGTGCGCGAGCGTAGTCTTGCCGAGCCCCGGCGGGCCATAGAGAAGCACATGGTCGAGAGCTTGTCCGCGCTTGCGAGCCGCTTGAATGAAGATCGACAGATTCTCTTTTGCTTTTTGTTGCCCGATGTATTCGCGCAGCCATTTCGGTCTCAGGCTCAACTCGAATTGCTTCTCGTCGTCACCCTCGGTACCGGCTGATATGATTCTGTCTTCCGCCATCGAACGAAAACTCCCGCGCGCGCGTCGCTGCTTTCTGATCGCCCGAGTTTACCATAAGTTGTGGCCTCGCGGAAAAGCGTTACAAAACCTTGTGGTAGCGCTATAATTTGGAAACCTATTCGATGACAAAGCCGACTGAAGAAGGAAGGATATGGGAGTGGCGCGCGTTCGGGCGAGTCATTGACGAACTCGCACAAAAGGTCCGTGCTTATCCGATCAGACTTGGCGTTGACGATCTGCGAGGCGAAGACCTTTACCTTGTTTCGCCGCTCAGCGACCAAAACGTGAAGCTTCGCAGATATGCAAAGGGTTGGGTTCTGAAATTCAAGCTGTTGTTGGAAACCGCGCCCGGCGGGTTCGAGCTCTACAAAGAAAGCGCCGAGTTCACATATCGGCTGCCGGTCAGGCTCGACGAGTTGAAAGGCGCCGCGGAGTTGCTCGCGGTTGAGCTGCCCGAACCCGACCCCACAACGGAGACGTTCGGCGAACAGGACTTTGTGAACGCGCTTGCCAGGTCGTCTCCGCCGGCTCAAGAGACCAGGGTCTCCAAAAGAAGATCACAGTATCGATTTGACGATGGATGGATCGAGCTGGCCGATGTCGAGTTTGAAACCTGCGAAGTTCAATCGATATCACTGCACTCTCAACACATCGAGAGTGTGAGAGAAATGCTCAAGAGCTTGCAGCCTGGCGAGGAGCTTGAAACGATGAATTACATCGAAGCTTGCCGGCGCTGGGGATAAGCTCATCTGAATCTCAAATCACAAATCTCAAATTTGAGATTTGTGATTGGCACACTCCTAAGAGATCGCGCGGCATCATTTCAAGCGCGCGCCATTCGGAACATCTTCAGTAAACGTCGCGAGCACCGGCTTGCCGTCTTCTCCGACCGAAGCAGCCAGCAACATTCCGTTCGATTCAAGTCCGCGTAACTTGCGAGGCGCAAGATTGGCCACGACGATTATCTTTCGCCCGATGATCTCTTCAGGGGCATAGTGCTGCGCGATCCCGGCGAGAATCTGTCTCGGCTGCGGCTCGCCCAGATCAACGATCAATCGCAACAGTTTGTCGGCCTTCGGGACCTTCTCCGCTTCAAGGACTGTGGCCGCGCGAAGCTCGACCTTGGCGAAGTCATCGATGGTAATTATTTGAGTGGCGGGCGGACCCGGGAGCGCAGGCACCTCTGGGAGCGCAGGCATTCCTGCCTGCAGCCCGGCGCTCTCATTGCCTGCTTGCTTTCCGCCGCCGTCTTCCGCCTCAACCCCCTCACTAACGGGCGCGGCGTTTTCGTTTTCAATCTCTGCCATTATCTTTCCCTTATCCAGTTTCGGAAATGCCGGACTGATGCGATCAATCTTCGATACTTCAATCGGCTCGCCCCACACCGCTTTGTTTGGGTCGATGGTGAGAGGATCGCCCGCGAGCTCCATCTGATTCCATATCTCACGCGAAGTCGCCGGAAGCGCCGGAGCAACCAGCAGCACAAGATGTCGGAGCGCCTCGTACGCGGTCGCAAGTACGCTCTCGAGTTGAGCGCGGCGTGCCGGGTCCTTAGCAAGTTTCCAAGGCTGATTGTCAGTGATGAATTTGTCCACCCGCGCGATACCAGCCCACGCAGCTTCGAGACCGCGCGAGAAGTTCAACGCGACGAACTCTTCATCGAATCGCCGCTTCGCTTCTTCGATTCGACTGCTGACGTCCTCTGTCTCACTTTGCTCCTCGTTTCTTAGACGTGGAGGATGGCCGTCGAAATAATTCCTCACCATCGTGAGGGTGCGGCTTGCGAGGTTCCCGAGTCCATCCGCGAGATCGGAGTTCGATCGATCGATCAGAGCTTCATACGTCATTTCTCCATCCTGCCCGAACGCGACCTCTCTCAAAAGAAAGTAGCGAATCAGATCAGGCGCGAAGTGGCGCTTCAACACTCCAAGATCGATGGCATTGCCCAGCGACTTTCCCATCTTCTGTCCGCCGCGCAGCAACATTCCGTGAGCGTACACCGTGCGCGGGAGTTCTATGCCGGCGCCCATCAGGAACGCGGGCCAGTAGACGGCGTGCATTCTCAGGATGTCCTTGCCAACAAGGTGCAACGCAGGCCAATAACGAGCGAACTTCTGATGCTCATCCGTGCCCCACCCAAGCGCGGTGATGTAATTCGAGAGCGCATCAAACCAAACATAAATTGTGTGCTTTGGATCTCCAGGAACCGGTATGCCCCACTTCACCGAGACCCGGCTGATAGAAAGATCTTTGAGCCCGCCTGCCACAAACGAGATCACTTCATTGCGGCGCACGTCCGGCTGCACAAACTCGGGATGCTTCGCGTAGTGGTCAAGCAGAGGTTCCTGGAATGCCGACAGGCGGAAAAAGTAGCTCTCTTCGGCGAGCCGCTCGAGCGGGCGTTCGTGAGTCGGACACACCAGGTCGCTGGTCTTCTCATCGACTTCTTTGAACTCGTTGCAGTTCGGACAGTACCAACCCTCGTATCGCGACTTGTAGATGTGGCCTCGCTCATCGAGTATCCGCCAGAGCTTCGCGACGGCGGCCTCGTGACCAGGATCGGTGGTTCGAATCCACTGATCGTATTCGATTCCGAGCGGCGCAAACGCGGTTTTGAACTCGTCCACAATCTCATCGACGTGTTTTGTGAGCGCGACGCCACGCGCTGCAGCCGCGCGCTCGATGTTGATTCCGTGTTCGTCAGTGCCCGTCAAGAAGTACGAATCGACGCCGCGCTGGCGATAGAAGCGTGTAAGCGTGTCGGCGACCAACGTAGGGTAGGCGTGCCCGATGTGTGGCTTCGCGTTGACGTAGAAAATCGGGGTTGTTACGTAGAAAGTTTTTTCTCCCATGCTGGTGATTGCCAATCTTGTCGATAGCGCGCGACCTACGGTCTGGGCCACTATTCGATCATCGTTCACCTAACATCCTACAAACCAAGCTCCTGCTCATCAATCCTCTTCTTACCAGCACTTCATCACCGGCGTTGATGAGCTTTACCTGAACCTGAACCTCTCCCATTGCGATTGCCTCTTGCACTTTCATCTTCTTGCCCTTCTCTGTCTACGTCTTGTTACCCAATATCAGCGCCATCGCTTCGGCGCGCGTGCGCTGGTCTTTCAAGAACCCGCCCCTCAACGCGCTGGTCACGGCCTTCGCTCCCGGCTTCTTGATGCCACGCATTTCGATGCACATATGTTCGGCTTCTATGACAACCATTACGCCCGTCGGACGCAGCATCTCGTCGAGCAGGTCCGCGATCTCAGTTGCGAGGCGCTCCTGGATCTGAGGCTTTCGAGCCATCAGGTCCGCGACGCGCGCAAGCTTTGACAATCCAACTATTCGCCCGTCCTTCGGGATGTAAGCAATGTGCGCTTTTCCCACGAACGGCAGCAGATGATGCTCGCAGATCGAGTACAGTGGGATGTCTTTGACGATCACCATCTCGTCGTGAGTCTCCGCGGGAATGACGTGAAGGAACTGGCGCGGATCGTTGTGCAAACCGGCACATATCTCTTCATACATAAGCGCGACACGCCGCGGTGTCTCCTCGATGCCCGGCCGGTTTGGATCCTCGCCAATGCCCTCGAGGATCAATCGCACTCCGGCTTCCACCTTCGAATGATCAAAGGTGTTGCGTCTAACCGGTGCTTCCTTTTCGCTCTTCTTTGAGTTAGCCATCCTGTTCGCTTGTCTTATTCCCGTGCGTCAATCTCGTTCGATATGCCGCGTTTGCGGCAGCTTGCACTTCAAGTAGAGGCGTCTTTGACTCGACTGCAAGCCGCGCGCAGTCTTCGTATTCAGGATGAAAGTGTAACGTGCGAGCGCCGTCACGCGCTACCTTGATCCTCACGGGCCCGTACTCTGTATCAACCGTTTCGATTGTGCGTTCAAGCACACGGCGATTTGCATGGTAATAACGAACACCAAGAGTCGTAGTCTCAACGAGCAGCAAGTCGATCATCGTCTCCGCGTTTTCAGGCTTGCACAAAACGGTGAGCAAAACGCCCGGCCTGTCCTTCTTCATCTGAGCCGGAATCATAAACACATCAAGAGCGCCAAGCGCGAAGGCGCGCTCCATCACGAATCCGTAGACCTGCGGGTTCATATCGTCGATGTTCGTCTCGATCACCACGGCGCTCTCGTCTCGTTTGAAACCAATGTCCATCGGCTCAGCCGTCTCACCCAGCATCAGTCGCAGCGCATTCGGACAGCTCTTGGGATCGCGCGAGCCGGCGCCGTAGCCGACCTTAACGATGCTCATCTGCGGCAGCGCCCCGAACTCAACGCAAAGCGTCGCGACGATCGCGGCGCCGGTCGGCGTAACAAACTCGCCTTCGATCTCACCCGAGTACACCGGCGCGCCTCGAAGAAGCTCGACCGTTGCCGGCGCAGGAATCGGCAAACGCCCATGTTCGGTTTCGATAAAACCGCTGCCGACTCGAAGAGGCGAGCAGTAGAAGCGGTCGACGCCGAGCAGCTCGAAACCGATCATCGCGCCCACGGTATCGATGATCGAATCAACCGCGCCGACTTCATGAAAGTGAACCTTGTCGGGAGTCGTGCCGTGAACTCGAGCTTCAGCTTCGGCCAGGCGCTCGAAGACAGCGATCGATCGCCGCCTGGTTATTTCAGATAAACGCGACGCCAGGATGATTGAGCGTATGTCTGCAAACGATCTCGGCGGCTGCTCGCGCTGGTCTATCTCAACATCAAACTTCGTCGCTGAGATCTCGCTTCGCTGTACGCCCCGGCTCTTGATTTCGTAGCCCTCCAGTCCGAGCGATGACAATTGCTCCTTAAGCGACTCCAGATCAACGCCCAGGTCAAGCTGCGCGCCGATAATCATATCGCCGCTGACGCCCGCGAAGCAGTCGAAGTAAACAACGCGCATTACAAACGCTCCTCAAGAGACCTTAGCGAGCTTTGCGGATCTTTGCGAGCTTTGCGCGATCGAATTCCTGTTTCGCGCAAAGCTCGCTAAGAATCGCAGAGCTCGCCAAGGACCGCAGAGTCTCGCCAAGGTCACCCGCGCTCCTTCAAAAACTGCGGCAGCAATTCGCCTGCCTTGCCTAACAATGTCACGTCGGCGATAAACGAGATGTCGGTCATCTCAGGATTGACCTCGATGATTCGCGCGCCGCGTCGCTTCGCGGTGATCGGCAACCCGGCCGCCGGATAAACAACTGCCGAGGTGCCTATCACGAAGAACAAATCCGCGCGCGCTGCAGCTTCTTCGGCGCGTTCAAACACTCCGTCGGGAAGAAGCTCGCCGAAGAGCACTACGTCAGGCCGCGCAGGTCCATTGCAGGCGAGACATCTCGGCGGATTCTCTTCAAGCGGGCTCTCGCGAGCTTCGAACGTGCTCGCGCATCGCAGGCATCGAGCCCGCCAGATGTTACCGTGCAACTCGAGCACGTTGAGGCTCCCGGCCGCGCGATGAAGATCGTCGATGTTCTGGGTGACCAGAGTGAAGTCTTCGAATCTGCGCTCCCATTCAGCAAGCGCGCGATGCCCGGCATTAGGCTCGACGCTTGTAAGCATGCCTCTTCGATAATCGAACCACTCCCACACAAGTTGCGGATCAGTGGCGATCAACTCAGCCGAAGACAGTTCAGTGACAGGTCTCCCACGCCAGGTCCAGATTTCGCTGTCGCCTCCGCCTCGAAAAGTAGGCACCCCGCTCTCGGCGGATATTCCGGCGCCTGTAAGCACGGCCACGCTACGGGCGCGGTCGAATATTGATTGAAGCTCGTCAGTGACGTGAGTGAGTACAGTTGACAATCTGGCACCTCGGTGAAATGGAGATGCTATTGACCGGCGTCGGCGCAAGTCAAGCGATCTGATCTTGCTGGTGGTTCGATTCTATTTGGACTTAAGACAATCTCACCGCAGAGGGCGCGGAGGACGCTGAGGTAACGCCTTGGCTGAAGGGTTCTTCTCTGCGTGATCTCCGCGATCAATGCGCCTTTGCGGTGATGACTGGATGATGTACTTTAGACAATCGGGCAGGGAAGCCGCTCTAAACTTGATCAAGCCTCGGGAGGTATGAATTGCATGGCGCTTATTGCAGCCAACGAACTGAAACGCAAACTACTGATCGAGGTTGACGGGCAGCCCTATGTAGTCCTCGA
>JADGNW010000496.1 GCA_017883315.1 Blastocatellia bacterium
CCGCGAAGTTGCAATCATCGGCGTGCCCGAGATAGCTCTGGCACTCGGCAGACTCTATCGCGCCTATCGAACGCTGCTCAACGCAGCACGCTCGCGCCGGCCTTCAGTAATCGTGGTGATCGACTGGCCTGACTTCAACATGAGGCTCGCGAAGAAACTTCATCGCGAAGGATTCAAAATCGTTTACTACGTCAGCCCGCAAGTCTGGGCCTGGAGGAAGTACCGCGTTCGAGCGCTGCGCCGCGACGTCGACCGGATGCTGGTGATCCTGCCGTTCGAAGAAGCGTTCTACAAGAAAGCCGGCATCGATGTCGAATACGTGGGGCATCCGCTCGCAGAAGCTGTTCGAGCGACGTTGTCTCGGGATGAGTTCTGCCATCGCCACGGCCTCGATCCGGCACGCCCAATATTCGCTCTGTTGCCCGGCAGCCGTCAGAAAGAGATTCACTACCACCTGCCGGTGATGCTCGATGCGGCGAAGAGATTGCGGATTGCGGATTGCGGTTTGCGGAATTCCGACGACCAGAGTCTTCAATCCGCAATCGAGAATCCGCAATCGAGAAATCTGCAATTCGTCATTCCTCTTGCGTCGACTGTACGACGCGAAGAAATCGAAACCATCCTTCGAGACGACCACACCGATTGTGCGATTGTCGAAGGCGACACATACAACGCGCTGTGCTATTCCGAGATTGCAGTAGTCGCAAGCGGAACAGCGACGGTGGAAGCAGCGCTCGCGGGCACGCCGATGGTCATTATCTATCGGGCTTCGGAGATCAATTGGCGCTTGATCCGTCCTCTCATTCATCTCGACACGTTTGGCATGGTGAACCTGATCGCAGGGCGTCGCATCGTTCCGGAGCTCATTCAGCACGACGCGAAGGGACAGAGGATCGCGCGCGAGGTCCAGTCCATAATCTCCGATCCGTCACGACTCTCTCAGATGCGGCAAGACCTTTCGGCGGTGCGCGAGGTGCTAACGGCGCGCGAAGGTTCAGCCGCAGAGCGTGCGGCGCGTTCGGTAATTGAAGTCGCTAACGAGTCCTGATGCTTCGCCGCGCGCGAGTCTTCCAACTTGGCAATCGCCCTGCGCGGGCTATAATCAAATCCTGAATCGATCGTATCGTTTTACCGAAGCCAATGGCAACTGGACAAGAAAAACACTCGAGTAAACTTCTTCGGACCGAGGGCGGGCGCCTGACCGAGCGCGGGCGGCGAAGACTCACGAAGGTGATCATTCTCTCGATAGTCGTGCTGCTGCTGATGCTTTCACTAATCGCGCAGGGCGGGTTCAACCTGTCGCCGTTTTTCGCTCCCGGCACCGCCGCCGAAACGCTGCTGTTGTACGCGCTCTCAACTCTGAACTTCCTGGCGTTCGTGACTCTGCTTTTCGTTTTGCTGAGGAATGTGCTGAAGCTCGTGCGCGAGCGGCGCGAGGCGAGGCTGGGCTCGAAGTTCAAATCGCGGCTTGTCAGCTACGCGATCGGCCTGTCGCTTCTGCCGGTGCTGCTGCTCTTCTTCTTCTCGTTTGGGCTTTTGAATCGCAGCATCGATCGGTGGTTTGGCGAGCCGGCGCGCCAGATTGTCGATGATGCCCGCGCTATCGAAGAGAGCTACTTCAAGAAAGAAGAGGCGGATCTCACTGTCATTGCTCGCGTGATTGCGCGCAACATATCAGTTGGGCTGGGCAGCAATGGTGACAGCGCGGATATCAAGTCAAGGCTTGATCAGGAGATGGCGGCGTACAATCTTTCGCTTGTGCGGCTCGTGCTTCCGGGTGAGCGACAAACGGTTCAAGGGGGAGGGAAGCAGGTTGAGCCTGACATCAAAGAAACGCTAGACGAAGCTGAGCGGCAAGTCGGCGCCGGAGCGGAATCGTTCAGCGGCAGCGACGAGGGGGACAGCCCCACATCGATTTTCATCATTGCTGGAGTGCGTCTATCAAGCGCCGCGAACGACCAGCGGGCGCTGATCGTGGCGCGAGAGTTTCCGCCGGAACTTACCGAGCGCGCCGCCACGATCAGCGAGCATCACGAGAATTTTCACAGCTTGCTGGGAAAGATCAAACGCATAAAGGCGATCTACATTTTGCTGCTGGCGGCAGTGACGTTGCTGCTGATTTTCTCGGCGAGCTGGCTGGCCTTGTATGTTGCGCGCGGCATCACGATTCCGATCCAGGCGCTGGCTGAAGCGACGGACCGTGTTGCGCAAGGGGACTTCGCTCAGCCGGTTGAGGTCGTTGCGGAAGACGAGCTTGCGGTGCTCGTGAAATCGTTCAATCAAATGGCCGCGATGCTGGCGGAAAATCGCGAGAGACTCGAGCGCGCCGCCGAGGATCTCAGCCGCATCAATCTAACTTTGGAGAACCGCCGCCGTTACATCGAGACGGTTCTGGAATCTCTTTCGACCGGTGTGATCTCAACCGATGAAAACGCTCACATCGCTACTATCAATCGTTCGGCGCTTTGGATACTGGGCCTTGCGGACAAACCGGAAATCGGAACCCCGATCGATCGATTGATTGAAGGACCGCAGGGCGAAGAACTTGCTGCTCTGTGCCGGCGCGCTCGACGAAGCGAAATCGCGCAGGCCGAAATAGAATTCAAGCGGGCCGACAGCAGTTCGCTTTCCACTGCGACAACGGCGATCGCTCTTCGAACTTCCGAGGGAACAATCGAGGGCCTGGTGATCGTGATCGAAGATCTGACTGACTTGATTCAGGCCGAGCGCGCTGCCGCGTGGAGCGAAGTTGCCCGGCGAATGGCTCACGAGATCAAGAATCCGCTTACACCAATTCAACTCTCGGCAGAGCGCATAATGCGAAACTACGAGCGCACGCCTGGGGCGCACCCGGAGCCGAGGTTTAAAGAAGTGGTGCAGGAAGGCACTACGACGATCGTGCGCGAGGTAGCGGCGCTTCAGCGGATGGTGGAAGAGTTCTCGCGATTCGCGCGGTTGCCGGAAGCGCGGCCGGTTGAAGCCTCTTTGAACGACGTCGTGCGCGATGCTGTGAGCCTTTATGCCGAGCGGCTCAACGGCGTACGTATCGACTGCAGCCTCTCGGACGACTTGCCCGCGTTGTGGCTCGATACGGAGCAGGTCAAGAGGGCCCTCGTGAACCTGATCGACAACGCCGTCGAAGCTCTGAGCCCGGATGCCGGCGATGGAGGGAACGGGTGGGAGGACGGGCACGCGCCCTCAGTGGAGAGAGTGATTACGATCCAGTCGTTATATCTGAAAACCGGAGACAGTGTGCGATTGACGATCGCGGACACCGGTCACGGAATAAGCCCTCGCGACCGCGACAAGCTTTTTCTGCCGAAGTTTTCGACTCGCAGCCGAGGCACGGGGTTGGGTCTCGCTATTGTGAGCCACATCATAGCCGACCATAAGGGCCGCGTCTGGGTGGAAGACAACCAACCGCGCGGAGCCAGGTTTATCATTGAACTGCCAGTAACTCGGTCCGACTGAATTCACGAAACGGGTTGCAGTCCGTTCCGTACAAGCAGCAGCTACTTCCAATACCAAACATTCGAGCCATCGTGCCCAAAGATCCGCAACTCATTCTCGAACGCCTCATACGCGACAGAGAGACCTTCGACACTAACGGAAAACGGCTTCAAGTCACCGGCGCAATTTCCTTGTTGGAGGCGCGACACATCCAGGACTTAATCCTCGAGAATGATTTCAGGACTTGTCTGGAAACCGGTGTCGCTTATGGCGCGTCAACGGTCGCTATCTGCTCTGCGTTGGCGGCGCTGGAAGACAGAGGCGGGACCGTAAAACACTACGGCGTTGATCCGTGCCAGTTTCAGATTTATGGAGGCGCCGCGATGGCTGCGCTTCAGGAGTGTGGGTTGGATCACATGTTTGAATTGTATGAAGGACAGGCCCATCTTATGCTCCCGAAGCTCATCGAGCGCGGCGTCACAGTTGACTTTGCATTTATCGATGGAATGCACACCTTTGACTATACGCTGATCGATCTATTCTTCTGCGATAAGTTATTACGGCCGGGTGGGATCATGTGCGTGCACGATATGAACCTGCCGAGTAAGAAGAAGGCCCTGAGATATCTGATGAAATACCGCAAGTACGTTCGTCTCGAAAGTGTGAAGAAGCCGCTTTCAGAAAGAGTAGGATCTGCTTTGAAAGAAGCGTTGAAATTCGCCCCAAGAAAGAGCTTGAGTTGCCTTACTACGATCGAGCCGATGATGACATTGAAAAAGGTCTCGTCCTTCGAGCCGGGTTGGGATTTCTATGCACGGATTTGAATATATGATTTCTTCGGGGAAGTAGTCCTCATAACTCTCCATTCAGCACGATATTGTCAGTCAAGCGCGTGTTGCCGATGTACGCCGCTATCGATACCAACGCAGGAGAGTCGCTGGAGATCACATCGACTTCATTGAGCTGATCGGTGTCGGTAATGGCGATGTAATCAATCCGAGCCAGCGGCTCTCCTTCTAACATCGCGCGCATCGAACCAATCAATCGAGCGGAATCGCGCTCGCCTGAAGTCGAGAGAGATCGGCAGCGCTCGAGCGCGCGGCGCAAGACAAGCGCCGCCTTGCGCCCCTCGGTCGAGAGACTGATGTTGCTCGAAGACAACGCGAGCCCGTCTTCCTCTCTCACCGTGGGGCAAACCACTATCTCGACGTCGATTGCCAGCTCGCGAACCATTCGCTTCACGACGACTACCTGTTGAGCGTTCTTGCGCCCAAACAACGCAAAGTGTGGATGAACTATGTTGAGCAGTTTGTTCACCGCAGTCATCACGCCGCGAAAATAACCGGGACGGGCGGCGCCTTCGAGCTTTTCACTCAAGCCTTCCACGCCCACGCTGGTCGAAAAGCCCTTGGGGAACATATCGTTTGCTGCCGGCGCAAAGATGAAATCCACGCCGCGAGTGAACGCCAGTTCTGCGTCGCGAGCAAGATTAGTAGGCGGATTCTCCGAACCATGATCTGCTAACGGACCTGGAACGATTGAAACGACGACCGTATCGCATAACTCGCGCGCTCGAGTCGCCACCGACAAATGTCCTTCGTGAAGCGAGCCTTTGGTGGGAACGAGCGCTATGCGTTTTCCCCGGCTTCGCAGATCGCGACCGATTGATATCATTCGCGGTATGCGATTGATGATCTCCATAAGAAGAGTGTGCGGCGACAGGCTGATTATATTGAATTGAGGTTGGTTTGCAAATTTGACGACTTGGGCAAAGGGGAATATGCGCGGGAATCTCATTCGAGCGGGCGAGTAAAAGCAAACGGCGCAGAGCCTGTGCCATCGGGATTGCGCACCGTAAGAGTCACAGTCGATCCCGGAGCAATCTTCTTGCCCGCTTTCTTGCACCTGAGGAAGTGCGAAGGGTCATTGTCGTCGTTCAACGTACCTTGCTCATCTCCATTCAGTTCGACGACCGCGCCGATCGCGAAGTTCTGACCGTAAACAAACAGCTTCTTTGCGCTGGCGGTGGCGCCGGAGATCGCCGGGATCGAGACGCCGCCATCGCCAGTGATTGTAAACGTTCTACTGAGAGCTTGTACTGCATCGCCTGACTTTTTTCCGACTAAGACTCGAACGACTCCATGAGTCGTCGGCGTATTCGAGACCGTCCAGTTCACGCTTGTTACCGACGGATCGGTAGTGAAAAAAATCTGGTTCGATATCGAGAAGGTAGCCCCGTCATCGGTCGAATATCGCACCTCAACGTTGTCGATGTTAGATACACCAGTGACGCTCCAACTGAGCATGTACTGAGATCCGGCAGTCAGAACAACACCGCCTAACTGAGACTCCAACGATACAGTCACCGCGCTCGTGGGAGAGTCGGATGACACCCTCTTCGTGTAGATATAGTCACCTTGATTAGTGTCATCGTCATTGGCCGCGTTCCCCGCGAACCAGAAGTTGACCGTTCCTGCGTCCGTTGACGGAGCTATCCACTGGATGGCCCAGGTTCGGCTGCTAACCCCGGTTGCCAGGGTCCCGATTTGAGTGTGTTCTATGTATTGTCTGCCACCGAAGCCCGTCTCTGGATTCACTTGCGAGTCCGAGCTGACGGACGCCAAGGTGCCTGCGCGATTTCCCGTCTGATCGAGCGCCGTAAGCTGAAAGCCAAACCGGTGACGGTTGTTTTGTTGCACAGTCACCATTAGCGTGTATTGCTGACCCGGATTGTAGACCGAGGGTGCACCGGAAAGATTCACGCTTCCCGGACCGACGTTCGGAACTTCAAAGGTATCGTGGCAAGCGGTGCAGTTGCCGAGATCCCCGGGCGCGTCGGTGTAACCTGCATCCGGGCCGGTGATCTTAGCGTAGGCGACCGAGGTCACAAAAAGGACCAGAAATATTGCTTGCAGCTTTCGCTTACCACTCAGGCTTGGCATACCTGTACATCCTTAATATCGCACGACTCGACCTGCTCAATACCTGCAGCCCTCAACAGTCCTGTTTGCGACAGGGAGGGGCACCGCAAGCCGTTGAGTTGAAGGACGGTGCGGTGCCAGCGCACTATCCCCATCCTGACTCGATTCATACGAGAAATCCCAAATTGTCATACTTCGCCCCAAGGATCGACTGCGAATCCGCGCCGAGCCACTTATCAAGAATTGTGGCATACGTTGATCGGAAATCAACTTTGTACTTGATGTTGCCCGCGCTATCGAGATCCGTGAGCGAGGGCTGCTGCCCGAATAGCCCGCCCTGAACTGGATTGCCGATCACAAACATCGGCGACGCCGTTCCGTGATCTGTTCCCTTTGAAGCATTCTCGTTTGGACGCCGTCCAAACTCTGACCACGTCATCATCACTACGTTATCTGCGAGCCCATGAGCCGTGAGGTCGTCATAGAACGTCTTCACTCCAAGCGAGAGGGCTTTCAACAGAACCGCGTGTTGGCCTTTAGTCCTATCGGTGAAGTTGTCGGTGTTCGTGCCGATCTCTTGCGAGTGATGATCGAACGCGCCCAACTGCACGTAAAATAGATTTGCATCGGGGATGGTCGTGATAATCTGCGCGACCATCTTCAACGCGGATGCAAACGAGACGGCGGTCGCTGAAGGCGTATTGTTCGTCGGATATGTTGCGCCCGGCGTATACGCTGCCACGGCTGCGCGCAACTGCGCGGCGCCTTCCTCGGCGTCAAACCCAGCCTTGGCTAGCGCGCCTATGAAGCTGTCGGCCGGGAAACTGCGACTGTTTGTCGCCTTGAATGTGTTTAGCTGGTTGTTCTTGTCTCTGACCCCGGCGGCCGACGGATCGGTTTGGTAGGCATAAAGAGCGAACGGATCGGTTCCGCCTGCGGGCGATATGTTCGGTATCACGACCTTGTCCGCATAGAACGTCTTGGGCAGCGCGCTTCCGATGGACACAGCCGACAATCCGGATTTTCCGAGCAGCTTCTGGTCGGCGTACTTTCCGAGCCAGCCGCTTCCCGCGCCGCTCGTGTTGGCCGTTTGCCAGATGTCCATCGAAAAGAAATGCGAGAGGTTAGGGTTCAGGTAGCCCGCGCCCAGAACGATCGCAACCTTATGCGCGTCGTAGAGCGACTTGAGCTCACCCATGGCTGGGTTTAATGCGAATGGATCGCTTCCAAGGATTGTCGAGTTGCCATTCTCATCCTTGAGCTCCGTGTCTGTGAACCCGATCACCGGTCTAAGGCTCTGGTAGTGAGAGTCCGTGTAGGGCACTACCGTGTTGAGCCCGTCGTTTCCGCCCGCGAGTTGAATCACGACGAAGATTTTGCGGCTTGGATCCGCGGCAATCCCCTGGCCTCTTGCGACGTTGCTCATCCAGAACCGAGGCAGAACCAGGCTGACGCTGACAGCTCCCGCGCTTCGTTTAATGAATTGTCTTCTGTTGATCGCCATAAGTCCTCCTCCTGAATCGGCTATTAGTTGAGCTGAAACTCGGGCAAGCACATGATCTGGTGAACAAGGCCGCGAATTTTCTTGTCGACTGTTGCGTCATCGTTGACGTACGTGACTGGTTGCCCATTGTCGCCTGTTTCGAGATAGGTGCGCAGCGTTCCGAGCGCGTCAGTACTCAGCGGCCCGAGCCTGGCTAGGAACTTCTTCACGGTCTTCTTGCTGGATGGCTTGGTGATGCTCTTGAGTTGATCGGCCGTAACAAAGACTCCCGGATTGGTCGTGTTGCGGTTGGTTAGATACGTGTTGGCGAAGTTGAATCGCTCGAGCAGGCTCGCGGTGTTAACCCACGCGAGGTTGAAATCCCATCCCGAAACGTCCGGCGGACCAAACAGGTCCTGGCCCATGTTGCGAGAAGAAGCCGCGAGCGTGTTCGACGTACGCGAGGGAGTGGTAACTGTCGATCCCGGATTGTAATTGCCGCCCAGCATCCGGACCGCTCCGACGACCAGTTCTGCCGGCTGCTTGACGAGAGAGAAGAACGCCCGGCTGCTGTAGAATTCATCCGACGTGAAGATCGCGCGAACGAGCTCTTTGATTGAGTGATTGTTGTTCAAATACACCTTGGAAAAACGATCAATGGTGCTCGTGTCATCCGCGCTTGTCGTCATCGGATAGACAAAGAAGTTGAACATCTTCCAGGTGAGGTAGCGCGCCATAGCGGGACGCGCGCTGATGATCGTGATCACATCCTCGCCGGAAAAATTCCCTTGTTGCCCGTAGATGGTCTTCGTGCCGTTGTCGTGTTGGGCAGCCTTGAGCTGGAAGCTGAACGGCGCTCGCCTCTGATAGTCCCACCCGGTGAAGGCTCGAGCTACCTCTTTCACATCTTGCTCGGTGTAGTTCTGGTCCCCGGTTACGACGTCATTGATGCCCATCGTGAATAGTTCTTGAAGCTCACGGCCAAAGTTCTCATTGGGCTTGCCAAGCACGTTGGTGATGTTGTCCAGCCAGATAAGCATCGCCGCATCCTGCGAGACTTTTAGGAGCAGGTCGTCAAACTTCGCAAGCGAGTTGGCGCGAAGCAGAACGTTCTGGAGGTACATGAAGACGTCTTGCACCTTCGAGCTGGAAGTCGCGAAGTGGTTATGCCAGAACAGAGTCATCTTCTCTTCAAACTGCCGCTTCGTGGCAACCATTCGCGTGAACCACCATCGGCGAATCTCGTTGTTGTTGAACTTGTCGTTGTTCGTGAGGTCCGAGAAGTCGAAGCTTGCACTGAGCAAACTCTGCATCGACGTATTGTCGATCTGGTTGAAGTTGATCAGAAAATCAACCGCTCCCTCGCGCCCGCGTGATGAGAGGTCGTCAATTTCTTCAGGGGTTCCGCCGAAGCCAGCCCTCCTGATCAAGTGGGCAGCTTCATCGTAGCTTAGACTCGCCATAGCTTACTCTCCTCCTTCGAGTTGACTGGCAGTCGGCCGAGGCCGCCAGTGCCACAGGCGCCAATTTCTTCTGTGGCCGATTCTGAAGCTCAGTTACGGAAACCGTGCTGGAAGGCAGGAACTTCGTCCGGCACGGCGACGCGTTATGCTTCGGCGCGAAAGGAATTCCTTGAATCAATCCCGCCTGTTCAGACTGCCTTTGCCAGTCAAAAGTCTGAAAAGGTTTCCCGCTCTCGCGTGCCTCGAAAACCGCGCTAGAGTCTCAAGCGGCGCTCCCACTCGGTTCGTGTGGCGAATGCATGAGGTGAAATCGCCCGTTGAACAGCAAGTATACCATCGAGGTGGTCGATCTCGTGCTGGAGCAGCTCCGATAGATCACCTTCGGCTTCCAACGTCTGCTCCAAACCTCGGTCGTCTCTATAGCGTACCCGAATTCCCGCAGCTCGCCGGACTCGCACCAACAGGTCGGGAAAGCTGAAACAGTCGTCCCATAATTCCATCGTATTGCCGCTGGCCCACACAATCTCCGGGTTGATAAGCGGGCCGCAAAAGCCTGCTGGTTGCATTCGTATGAAGATCACTCGCTTGAGCGCTCCAATCTGCGGAGCAGAAATGCCTCTTCCGTATCCCGTCGTCTCGCGGAACGCGACGAGCGTGTCGCTGAGGTCGTGTATGATCTGACCAGTCTCCGACGCCGTTGCGTCATCGACTCGTGCAGACTCCTGCCACAGGAGAGGATTACCTAATTGTAAGATCTCTTTGTTGGGCATGACGCAGTCTCGGATCTAAATGGACGTTGACTCCCCGCAAGACGAAAACACCCGATGCCCTTGGTGTCCCCTTCTTATAGATTGTACATAGGCACAAGCGCATAACAACCTGAATCTGGAGAAGAGTTGCGCAGGATAAGCGGGGAACGCACACAGGCGCGAAGACCCCTGATTCTCGGAAGTTTTATGTTGTAGCCCCGTTGTTGCCTGGAGTATTCTATAAGGCTTGATGCAGCGATCCCAGGGGAGCCCTTAGGGGAGAATGGACAAAGGAGAACCAAACTAATGAGTGCCGTGGGTGCTTGTGCCTCTGCGAAGAACCATATTGAGCTACGAAACTTCTTGCGTGCCCGTTGCGAACTGAATGGGAACAGCCGAGATTGCCGAATAATCAATCTGACGACACAGAGAGTTTTCGTCGAGAGCTTTGTTCCCCCTGTGACCGGATCGAAGGTTAGCTTGCACTTTCGCCTTCCAAACGGGCATCAGGTCTGCACTGCCGGTGTCGTGACGGATCATACGTTTCAAGAAGGCTTCAGCGTCGCGTTCGTCGATCTTTCCCAACGCGATCGCGACCAGATCAATAGCCTGTAATGGAAAAGGCTGCCTCTAAGCGTAATCCTTAACCTTCCGCGCATAGCCGGATCAATGAAAAAGGGTGGCGTTGAAGCCACCCCCTAGAGTTCGCCCGACTGTTGAATCCCGGTCTACTTCGTTGTGTCTTTCGACGAGATCTGGACGTTGTTGCTCACGAGCGTCATCCCCGTGAACCTCTGCATATCCGCCAGAGCTTTGTTGTAGTCAGTGAGCGCCCGCACGGTGTTTCCTCTTGCGACCGATAAATCAGTCTGCCGCTGCAGTACGACAAAGTTGGTTGACAACCCCGCCCTATATCTCTCCTGCTCGCCGTTTAATTGCGCCAGAGATGCAAGTTCTGCCGCCTGGGCCGCTTCGAAGCGCTGTCTTGATGCGACGACCGCTTGCAACGCGTTTCGTACGTCCACCCCAACCGATTCAACAAGCTGGCGCTGGCGAGCATCCAGTTGTCTGGCCTCTGCGAGCGTGCGCCCGAGGTTGCCCTCGGCTGTACGATTGCGCCAGGGAAAACTAAAGTGCACTCCGAACTGGTACGACTTGAACTCCTGAGTGAAGAGATTATTCAAAGATTGAAAGTACCCGCCATTGAATTGCGACAGCACATTCGCGCCAAGGGACTGAGATGTCGGAGGAGTTGGATTGAACGTAGCAAGGTTGAGCTTGTTAAGCGCGAGGTTCAAGTTGTTAAGGATACCTTGCGTCGTTGAGTCAAAGCCCGAACTGCCGCTCACAATCGTCGAAGGCGTGCCCGCCAATCCGATGTCACCGTAGTTACCAACAAAATCGATCTGCGGCTTTGTCTGGTTCGTGTAGTACTTAATGTCTATGTTCTTTTGCTCGGTCTGTAGTCTCATCTGATCGAGCTCGGGCCGGTTTTTTAGCGCCACCCTGGTAGCCTCCTCCAGGTCGAAGGTAGGCTGATTGAATTGCGGTTCGTCGGTGGGCGCAATTGCTGCGTACCACATCTTGTCGCCGGAGTCCTTAAGCAGCAAAATCTTCAGCGCATTCTCGGCGGTTGTTATGCCCTGCAGCGCTACGATCACGTTACCTTTTGCCGTCTCGAGCTGGGCCTCCGTAGACCTGAGCTCGATGGGCGCCAGAGTACCGGCATCAACCATCTTGCGATTATTGTCAAGCTGCTGTTTCGCGAGTTGGACGGATTCGCGCGCGATCTTCTCGTTGCGGATTGCGAAAACCAGATCCCAATAACCCCGCTGCACCGAGTTGATGATTTCGATTACCCTCTGACGGAACTGACTATCAGAGAGGTCGAGAGTCTTCTGCGCAATTTGAATCAGGTGGCGGTTCTGGTCAATCCCGAAATTCCGCATCAAGGGCTGCGTGAATTGAAGCGTGAGCGTCGGACTGTATTGCGTTGTCAGCAGCGACGCTGTCGAACTGGTGACCGTACGACTGTTGTTGAAGTCAACCTCCCAATAACCTCCAGTCTGCTGCATGAACTGGCTTGTCGTGAAGTTGTACGTCACCGCTTTTTGATTAAGCGACGACGTGGCGCCGCCGCCTCCAAATATCGAGACTATCGGCTGAGTCGTGCTGCGATAGTTGACATCGGATGTCGAGAGTATGTCGTAAATACCCTTGAGCGAATAGAGGCTCCGATCTGAGATCTTAACTCCCTGGCGAAATTGCTCGATGTCGAGGTTGTTCTGTAGAGCCAGAGTTATCGCGTCTTGCATCGTCAGAGACTGCACTTGTCCGGGTGTAACGCCGACGCGCGTATCGGGTACGTCGGGAGACTGCGCGATCGGCTTCGTGATTGAATTCTGTGCTGGCGCAGGCTCTTGCTGAGTCGTCGTCGGACTCGGCTGCTGTTGACTTCGTGCAACAACTCCGTACTGCGAGAACGCACCAATCGGAGACCAGAGCGCGAGCAGGGCCGTTAACAACCCGGTCGCCATCGTGCGATTCGCTTGATGAAGCTTCCGTAAAAGTGAACTCATAAACTCCCTCTCAATTCAAAGTTCCGGGAACAATTCCCGCTCTTACATCTGATGGGCCAAATGCATCGTCGAATGCCTTTTTCGTCAAACGATTGATACGACAACTCCGAAGCCGTCGTTTCAATAAAGTCCTCTTGCAGTGGCAGCAATTCGCCGATACAAACGCTTTCCATCTCGATCCTAGAGTGTACACGCCGCTCCAGGATTTACAAACGCTCGTGCCGACGTTCTGTTAACATCGCCCACGGCTTACGAGTTGCGCGCGAACGGTAAGAGCCAAATGGCGTGCCACGGTCTCCAGAAGCCTAAGCCAGATGAATCCTCAATAGAAGACAAAAAAGGCGAACCCGATGGACTCAGATGCCCATCTTTGGGATCGCCCTTTCCCAGAATCGAATACTACAACAATAGAAATCAGAGACTTAGATGCACACTTAATTGTTCACTCAATTGCGATCGCTTCGTTCTTTCCCTTGAACTCTATCCGCTTCACGCGAAACGAACCATCAGCGTTTGCCGTGTAGGATACTGAATTGTCCGTCGCGGGTTGAGCCAACTTGACTATTTTGTAGGATGCCTTCAGGACCTCTTTCTTTCCCTTGAGGAGAACCAACTCGCCATCCTTACCCTGGACAAACTTGACCGAGTATTCGCCCTTGACCAGCGCCTGGTCTCCGACTTTGCTATCGCGCGTGATGGTAATCGTCCGGTTAACTTCCTGGGCAGACGCAGGCGAGGCGATTGCAAGCCCCGTTGCAAAAACCAATCCCAAGATCATAGAACTAACTAAGCTTTTCATTTACTAGACTCCTTCCTCTCTGTATGAGCGTTAGACCAAAATTCCTGTTAAGCGCGAGGCGTCGGGTCTGTCCCTTCAAAATAATCGCTGCCAACCGACCCCGACAGATTAGCGCCAGATTTACGATTCAATCGCTACATCCTAATCTCTACCACTCGGTTCATTTCATTTCGCTACCGGGCTGATGCGCGCCCGGTCGGCGATGCGGTTTACACCTTTCGATTCGTTAACGACTCTTAGTACGTTAACAGTGTTAACCGAGGTTCCAAAAAAAAGTTCAAGCCCGAAGGCCATCAATCAAAGTACTAATCATAAGATCAATTAGCTCGCTCTTTTTGACCCAGGGGAAGTTCGGCATGGTGATCAAAAGCGAAGTGATTCCGTGTTCGCCGGCCCAGATCAATTGCGTGACCGCTTCAACATTTGTCTGTCGAAACTTCTTCGCCCTGATGCAAGCTTCCACCGCAGCCCGCAAGTTCCCGTACGCTTTCATTCCCATCGACGCCTCTTTGAGATGGCGCTGATCGTCCCGCGGATGTTGGGGATGATTGATAAAGGTCACCTTATAGTGATTCGGGTTCTTCAGCCCGAAGTCGACGTAGGCACGGCATCCCGCTCTCAGAGCCTCGATGGGGTCCTGACTGTCTCTGGTGATCGCTTCCATCCGCTTCGCCAGCTTCGCAAAGGTTTCTTCACAAATGGCATAGAGCAGCGAAGCCTTGTCTTCAAAGTAAAGATAGATCGTGGTAGGCGAGTATTCGATCTTCTCGGCAACTCGTCTCATCGAGACGTTCTCGTAGCCTTCCTTCACGAACAACTCACGCGCGGCGTCGAGAATGTCTTGCCGAAGTGCTTCCTTCTCTCTCGCTCTTCTTTGTTGCGTTCCCATGCCGTTTACGATTTAACGATGTCCTTTCACTTAACACTGTTAAGTATACTTCGAGTTGAGCGGGTGTCAAGATCTTTTTTCAGAAACGGCCACCAAGCAAACGGAAAGCGGGGGCGATTTAATATCTCGCCCCCGCTCTCGCGGTATGTGCGGATGCGTGACTCTTACAACTTGAAAGCCCTGACAAGGAAGGCGGCCATCTGTGCGCGAGTCACCGGACTGGACGGACAGTACATCGGCGGATTCGCCTGACAGCCCAGGGTGATCTGCAGCACCGCCATTCGATCAATGAAGTTGTAGAAAATATTCTGTGGCGGCACGTCAGTGAAGCGCTGCGTAGGAGGCGTAGGCGGAGTGAACTCGCCCAGGCCCCTTATTAGGAACGCAGCCATCTGCTCGCGAAGCACTGGACTCGACGGGCAATAGTTACCTCCTCCACAGCCAAGCGTGACCTGCCGGGCTGCCAATTCGTCTATGAAGGCATAGAACGGATTGGCGGGCAACACATCACTGAATCGTTGCGTAAGGGGAGCAGGAGGACTGAAATCCCCGAGGGCTCTAATAATGAATGCTGCCATCTGCTCGCGAGTCACGGGGTCATTGGGACAGTAGTTTCCGCCGCCGCAGCCGAGGGTAACCCCGTGCGCCGCCAGTTTGCCGATCACCTCGTAGAACGGATCGTTGGTAGGAACATCGGCGAAGTTTGTTCCTTGAAGGATCGTGAATCTCTGACCTGAGATTACGATACTGCCGCTGCGAATTGTGCTGCCAGAGTTCACGGCAACTGAGTAGCTCACGGTTCCGTTGCCCGTGCCGCCGCTTCCTGAGGTAATAGTGATCCAGTTATCACTTGTGGACGCGGTCCAGTTGCAGTCGCCCGGGGAGGCCACGGTTATGCTTGCGGCGCCTCCGTTTCCTGCGAACGATTGCACAGCAGGAGAGCCGGTTGCTTGACCGGTGGGCACAAGCGAGGTGACACAGCCAGCGGTTTGAGCGACGACAAACGGGCTCAACGAAGTGACTCGATCAGAGATGGTAGTGAGACTGTTTGTTACGATGGTGCGATCTACGAGCGAGCCTGACTCCCCGTGGAGCAATCCGAGTTGAGGACGAATGCTTTGCAGGTTGCTGGTCAGAGGAACGTCAATTCTGATCGTCCCTGTGTAGGTGGCGGTCGTTGTGATCTCGTAAGCTATGCTGTCCTGAGTGATGATGAATCCGCTGGGTGGTGGACCCGCAGAGTTGGGATCGATCGGCGTGATCGTCGTAGTCCCTGTTAGAGGAGTCGCTCCACCCTGAGGACTTGTTGACCCCGTGACGTTATCAAACACGAGAGCTAAACCCCCGCCGGTCACGCGAACATTGGTTCCTGTTGGAGTTGGCACTACATAAGTTGGAGGCGCTGCAACCTGAAGCGTCACGTCGCCCGAGTTGTAGTGCGTAGAGAAAGCTAGCCAGTTGATGTTAGGAGGATTGACCTGCGCGAAGGCTCCGGTGTGCGAGCCGTATAGCACGAGCGGGAAGTTCGAGCCGATGGCAGGCGAAAAGTTATTGATGAGGTTTACGTTGAGCGTGCCGCTGAGTGCCGCATTGGGCCCAGCGTTCAGTTGACCGAAGCCTGTGCCCGGGATTGCTCCGCCAATCGAGAGATTGACTATGCTTGAGGGCGTTGGCGCAAAGCCCTGACCGAGACTGAGTGTCCCGCTCAATAGAGCAATGGTTCCATTCTGAATAAATGTAATGGCGACCGAAGTCGTTCCCGAACTGGATGACTTCTCAAACGTCCCGCCATTTACGAAGTAACCAACATTACCGTCTGGGAGGAAGCTTGAGTCATTCTCGGCTCGGAAGGTGCCGTTGTTGATGATCGAACCGGCGTAGGTATTGTTGGTGAAACCGCCAAAGTCGGAGATGATCTGGCCAGTGCTCATCCAGTTGACCGTTCCGAGATTCTCGAGCCTCCCCGGTCTGGTCGGATCGCCTGAGATGGTCAACCCATGGCCGGTTATGCTTTTGTTGCTGCCCGTGATAGTGAGTGTCGCTCCCGAAGCGATTCTCAAGGTCCCCGCGACTATTCCTGCTGACCAGGTAGCTGCATCTGTAACTGTGAAGGTTCCGCTACTGAGGGTTCCGCCGTTGAAGGTCAGTCCCCTTACGGTGACATTGCCTGCATCGATTGTGTGATCGCCAGTAGTCACGGTGTCGTTCGCAGTGGGAACGCTCTGAGGACTCCAGTTGCAGGGATTGCTCCAGGCAGTCGGATCGCCCTGGGGATTACATCCCGAGCCGACGAATGTGTGAGCGACAGGCGCCGGCGGCGTGCCAACAAAGTCTGCAAGAGTTGTGTCGCTGCTCAGCGGGCTGATGCTCTGACTGACGGGCGCAAACGTATATCCCGACTCCGACGGCGTGACGGAATAGCTGACGCCTCCTCTCACATTCGTGAATGCGTAGTTGCCGTTCGCATCGGTCGCAGTTGTGCCGCCTGTGCCGCCGACGAGCGTCATCGTCACTCCTTCAAGACCGGCTCCATTGTCCCGCTTAACGACGCCGCCAATGTCAAATTGGCTGACAAGTTCGAAGGCGCCGCGTCCAAAGGTTGCCGCGTGAATAATGCCGCCCGGCTGCCCAACGAGTGCATGTACAACCACCGGCGGCAGTCCGTTGTTGTAACTCTCCCAGGAGGTGCCTGAATCGGTCGAACGAAACACACCTGTGTCCGTGCCAACGTAGTAGGTGCTGGAAGTGACCGGGTCAAGAAGG
>JADGNW010000097.1 GCA_017883315.1 Blastocatellia bacterium
CTCCACAGTTGTGCATCTTGACAATTTGATCGATCGGCAGAATTCTGATAACCAATCTCCGTGAAGCGCGGCCTATGAGATTCGCGACGCGTGTAGATCTCGCTGAGTGCCATTCATTTCGTAAGGAGTCTCGATGAAAAACAAAGTCGCCCTTTTGGGTTCGATTTTTGGGTTGCTTGTTCTGACCGTCCCTCCACCGCAAGCCGCCCAGACAACCGCTGATCCTCAGCTTGTCGCCGAAATCGCTAAGATCAAAGCCATCGACAATCACGCGCACCCTCTGCGGTTCGTGGCCGAAGGCGACAAACCGGATGACGAATATGATGCGCTGCCTCTGGAGGGACTCGAGCCGTTCGCGTCGAAGCCGCGGCTCAATCCTGCCAACCCGGAATACATCGGAGCCTGGCGCGCTCTCTTCGGATACAAGCACGACGATATGAGCGAGGCCCATCTCAAGGAGTTGATGGCGGCCAAACAACGCGTGATGCGCGAGCGAGGCGACGGCTATCCAGCCTGGGTGCTGGATCAACTCGGCATCGAGACAATGTTCGCCAACCGGGTGGCGATGGGTCGCGGCCTTCAAGTGCCGCGTTATCGATGGGTCTCATTCGTTGACGCGCTTATGGTACCGCTCAACAATGAAGCAGCCCGCAGGTCGAATCCCGACTATCGAGTCTTCTATGTCGGCGAAGACAAGTTGCTGAAGCGCTACCTGGCGGAATCAAAGGTGGCCGCGCTTCCAGCTACGCTCGATGAGTACTTGAAAACAGTTGTCACCGCGACACTTGAACGGCAGAAGCGCGATGGCGCGGTGGCGGTGAAGTTTGAAGCTGCCTATCTGCGCTCGCTCGATTTCGATGATTCGCCTGAGAGCGGGGCTCGGCGAATCTACGCGAGATACGTCAAGGGCGGTGAGCCTCCCGCTGTCGAATACAAGCTCCTTCAGGATTATCTCTTTCGCTACATCGCGCGTGAAGCGGGTCGCCTGGCAATGGCCGTTCACATTCACGCCATCGACGGCGCGGGAAGTTTCTACAAGCAAAGCGGCAGCAATCCGCTGCTGCTCGAAGCCGCGTTCAACGATCCCGGCTTGAGAAAAACCAACTTCGTCATCGTGCACGGCGGTTATCCGTTCACCAGGCAGACGGCCTCGCTAATGAGCAAATCAAACGTCTACGCTGACTTTTCCGCGCAGACCTTCTTGCTCTACCCCCGCGCGCTAAGCGAGGTGCTGCGCGACTGGCTCGAATCCTATCCCGACAAAGTGCTTTTCGGCACAGATGCGTTTGGGCTCACGCCCGAAGTCGGGTGGGAAGAGGCAGGATGGCTTGCGGTCACGACCGCGCGGCAGGCGCTGGCGCTCGCGCTGACAGGAATGATGAACGACGGTGAGATCACGCGCGACCGAGCCATCGAGCTGGCTCGGATGGTAATGCGAGAGAATGCAATCAAACTGTATGGCTTGAAATCTCAATAAGGGCGTCAGAATGGTAAGCTTATCCCGGTGAAGCACGCTCGAGTAATCTTCTTGCTATGTTTGATTGCGATGACGGTTTGCTGCCGCGCGGGGGTCAGCCAATCGCCGGTCATCGCTACCTTCAACGCTCGTGAAATTCATCGCGATGAGTTCGAACGCTTCCTCGAGTTGAAGATGGGCGAGTTCGATACTGCTGACCTCTCCGATTCGATTCGCAGTCAGATGCTGGACGAATACATCAAGCGCCGGCTCGTGCTCGATGATGCCGCGCGACTCGGGATCAGCATCGGCTCGGCGGAGATGGAACAGACGACACAGGACAATCCTGAGATGAAGTCTACCGTAGCGACCGCGGCGACTCGAGAAGAGCTTGCGCGTGATCTGCTCGTTGAAAAATATTACAAGCAAGTCGCGCTCAAAGATGTGCGAGTTTCGCCCGAAGAAGTCCAGCAGTACATCGAGAAGAATCAATCGCGTTTGACGGATCGTCCGGGGTTTCTGGTCCGGGAGATTCGCGTGCAGTCCCGCGATGAAGCGGACAAGCTTCACCGGGAAGTGACCGAAGCCCATCGCGACTTCGCCTCGGTCGCGCGGCTTCACTCCGACGCGCCCAACACCGGGCAGAGCGGGCTCGCTCACTACGACGAGGGCCAGTTGCCTGATGTTTTGGAGAAGGCTGTAAAACAACTTCGCCCGGGCGATGTGAGCCCGGTGATCGAATCAAACTACGGCTTTCACATCTTCAAGCTCGAGCAGCGAACCCTGCCTCACGCGATGGAAGAGCGGCGCTCGAAACTCGACGACCGGCGCGCGCAGTTGACCGAGGAGTTGATCGCGCGTAAGAACCAGCAGAACGTAGACGGCGCGCTCGAACGGCTCACATCCGCAGCGACCATCAAGATAAACGATTCGGCGCTGGGCTTCACATACACGGGAACGCTAAGGCATAATTGATCAAAACGAAACGCTGAATGATGAACGATGAACTCTGTGCAACTCCGGGTTGATTCATCGTTCATCATTCAGCGTTCGTCGCTAGTAAAGAAGCTAATAAAGAGAGGATGTGCAGCATGAAGTTCATCGTATTAATTCTGACCGTCGGAGTAATTTTCGCGCTGACGGCGCCGGCTCGCGCGCAAGAGCCCGAGCTGGTCAACGAAATCGTCGCCCGCGTCAACAACGACATCATTACTCGCGTCGACTACCTGAACGCATTGCGCGACTTCAGAGAGGAACTCGGCCGCCAGATGCAAGGCAAGACCGAGGCCGAGATCGACGCCGAATTCGAGCGGCTGAAGTCGTCGGTGCTCGACTTCATGATCGATGACCTGCTGGTCGAGCAGAAGGCCAAGGAGCTGAGCCTCGACGTAGAAGCCGAGGTCAACCAGCAGATGACTCAGGTCGCGAAAGACAACGGCTTCGCGAATGTGCTCGCCTTCGAAAATGAGTTAAAGAAGCAAGGCATCGATCCCGAGACCTTTCGCTTGTCGATACGAAAGAGGCTGCAACAGCAGCTCGTCATACAACGCGAAGTGCTTTCACCGATCTTTCAGCGCTTGAGCGACAAGGACAAACTCAAGTTCTTCAACGATCACAAAGACGCTTTCACGACTCCCGGTGAAGAGACTATTTCAGAAATTTTCCTGCCGCTTGAAGGGCACACCGCCGACGAAGTCAGCCAGCGAGCTAAGCGCCTGGTAGCCGAGCTTCGCGCAGGCAAGAACTTCGAGGAGGCGGTGCAGGAGAACTCACCGGCCAGCCGCGCTACGCGTGCTCAGAAGGGCAAGGTTGGCACCTTCAAGCAAGGCGAGCTCAATAAGGACACCTCCGCCGCGATCTCGTCGCTCAAACCCGGGGAAGTGACCGAGCCGGTAAGACTTCAGGATGGGTTTCAGATAGTTCGCCTGGACGAACGCAAGCCCGCAACGTTGCTGCCGTTTGAAAACCCCGAGGTCCAAGCCACTATCGGTCGCGCCGCTACGATGGAACGCGCCGAAGACGCTCGCAAGAAGTACCTCAAGAAGCTTCGCGAGGATAGCTTCGTCGAAATCACCAAGGGCTATGTGACGGCCCAGGCCAAGCCTGAGAAGACGGACAAGAACAACTGACGGGGAGACATTCCGACGGGGCGAGGGGCCGAGCCTTCGGTTCTCGCCCCGTCTCCCTGTCGCCCACTCGTTCTTTCTGCTATGCGCCTCGATGTCTTCCTCAAACACTCGCGACTCGCAACGCGCCGCTCACTGGCTCAGGAGATGTGTGAAGCTGGAGCGGTGAAAGTAAACGGATTGCGAGCGAAGAGCGCCCACGAAGTGCGAGAGAGTGATTTGATTTCAATCCGGGGGCGCGGCCGCGAAACTACGGTACGAGTGGTCAAGGTTCCTTCGAAGCCGCCATCAAAACGCGAGGCCCAGTCGCTGTACGAAACCGTCAGCGTTGAAGCTTACGATATCGACTAACTCACAAAAGCAGCACAGACCTTTAGTCTGTATCCGGCGATCGCTCTATGGTCTCGGTCACAAATACGGCCAAGAGTAAGAGTCACCCAGAGCTTGTCCGAGTGACAAAGCTTGAGAGCTTGCCTTAGAATCGGTTCTCAACACAAAGAGCATTCATGCCGAAGCGATTCACAATTGAAGAGCACGTCCGATGGTCGGACATCGATCGCGCCGGTATCATTTATTACGGTCAGTTTCTGAGGTTCTTCGAGATCGCAGAGACGGAGCTCTTTCGATCTGTCGGATTGCCTTACTCAAAGGTCTTTGACGGGTTCGACATTTGGCTTCCGCGAGTTCAAATTCATTTCGACTTTCACAAACCGCTTGTGCTTGATGATCTGATCGAGGTCTCAGCTTACGTCGGGCGCTTCGGAAACAAATCACTGACGCTGCGATTCGAAGTAAGCAAGAAAGGCGAGCCCGATCTGGTTGCAGACGGGCACGTCGTGCTTGCCTGCGTCTCGCGATCGACTTTCGAGTCTGTCCCTATCCCCGCCGAGATGATCGACGCGCTCAAGCCATATCTTGCAGGTTAGCAATCCCGAAGAGGAACGTCAGGGCCTCCAGTATCCGCGGCCAGTTGCGTTGCCGAATCCTACACCTTAACCTGAGGGTGACCCAGATGTGATTATGGATGTGATAATCACGATGCGCTACGCTCGATGACACAAATTCCGTTTCAGGGTAAAGATGGCGAACAGACATAACTTTCTCAGCGGCACTTCGATCGATCCGAAGCCCGTGACCGGTTCAATGACCGTTGCCGATCTTGTCGAATCAGCTTTCCTCGCGTACAACGCAGCACGCTTGCGCGAAGCGTGTCAGCTCTTCGTCGAGAAGATGCTCGAAGAGGACGTCACGATCGGAATGAGCCTGACCGGTGCGCTTACGCCCGCGGGCCTGGGAATGTCGGCAATCATACCGTTGATTGAAAACGGCTTCGTCGATTGGATCGTCTCGACCGGCGCGAATGTCTATCACGATACTCATTTCGGAATCGGCTTGAAGATGCATCGAGGCAATGCGCAGATCTCGGACGTCGTGCTTTTCAAAGAAGGCGTCGTTCGAATCTACGACATATTCTTCGAGTATGATGTGTTGCTTTCAACCGATGAGTTCTATCGCAAGATGATAGAGGGGCCGGAATTCCAGCGAGATATGTCCTCTGCTGAGTTTCACTACCTTGCCGGCAAGTACGTTGCCGAACGCGAGCGCGTGCTCGGCATCGAAGGAAAGAGTTTGCTTGCAGCGGCGCATAACGCGGCCGTTCCGATTTACACCTCGTCGCCGGGCGACAGCTCGATAGGCATGAACGTCGCCGCGAAAGCGCTAACCGGCAATAAGCTTCGCTTTGACGTGAACGCCGACGTAAACGAAACCGCTGCGATTGTGCTGAACGCAAAACGCAGCAACGGCAAATCTGGGGTGTTGATCTTTGGCGGAGGCAGCCCGAAGAACTTCCTGCTTCAAACCGAACCGCAGATTCAAGAGGTGCTCAAGATCGAAGAGAAGGGTCACGATTATTTTCTTCAGGTGACCGACGCGCGTCCTGACACCGGCGGCTTATCGGGCGCGACTCCGAGCGAAGCAGTCAGTTGGGGCAAGATCGATCCAGATCGCTTACCCGACGCCGTCGTTTGTTATCTGGATTCAACAATTGGACTGCCGATCATCACATCGTACGCGCTGGCCCGTCACAAGCCTCGCAAGCTAAAGCGACTCTACGACCGTCGCGATGGAATGATGAAGCTGCTCACCGACGAACACGCCCGAGCAATGAGCCGCTGATTTCGCTAAGGCGGAGCCGCACTTTCATCCAGGGCCCAAA
>JADGNW010000497.1 GCA_017883315.1 Blastocatellia bacterium
AGCGCAATCGAAGGAATGGTGGCGACTACCGCGAGCGTGATGGCCGCGCTGCCTGCTACGCCGTGAACCAGGCCTACCAGGAAAGGCCTGCGGCCCACGCGAAACAAATGATGCCGATGGGCGTGCTCGTCGTGAGCGTGAAGATGAATGTGTGAGTGCGGCGCGCCTTCCTCGTGACTGTGAACGTGAGTATGGACTTGCCATCCGCGTTCTCGCAGCGTTCGCCAGAGCGTGTTGACGCCGAGCACGACGAGCATCAACGCGACCGGCAATTCCATCCACAGACTTGTGTGTTCAGGTATCGATGTCCTGAGAAGCAGAATGACTACGCTCATTGCCAACAGCGACGCCGTGTGACCGAGCCCCCAGAAGGTGCCGACTAGCGACGATCGCGCGACGCTCTTATGCTCGCTCACGATGGTTGATACAGCTACCAGGTGATCGGGATCCAAAGCGTGGCGAAGTCCTAATACAAATCCGAGTGTGAGCGCTGCGGTTATGCTCGCATCCATCGGGCGGCTCCCAAGAAGAACGTCCCTACTGACCGGGTGGATGATAGCACATCACCGGTGAGTCCACTAAACTCCGGAACCTGACAACTAGACGAGGGCCGATCAATTGGACGTAATAGGGAAAGGCATGAAGCACAGAAGGAACACGACCGCCGAGATGATGGCCAAGGTGATTCTGGCGGTGCCGAGCGGTTCCTCTTCGATCACCGGAGGATGTCCCACCTTCATCAGAAAGAGCAACACGAAAGTCCAAAGCAAATAAACCGGCGGCTGATGAACCACGATCGAGAAGACCGCTAGGCCGGCGCAGGAGACGGCTACGATGCGCGAGATCCACATGTGTATTCGCCGCCCCGCGATCGCATACAACACGTGACCTCCATCGAGTTGGCCGACCGGGAACAGATTCAGCGCGGTCACGAGCAGCGTTGCCCATGCCGCCCAGTAAACAGGATTCCACTCAATCCACTTCGGCAGGCCCAGCAGTTTTGTGACGAGAACGAAAAGCAAAGGATCGTTGAACTGAAGCCCGCCGTTTGCAGCGGCGGCAGCTATCTCGCTGGGAGGAGCTGGTGTCGCAAAGATCAGACCGATGATTGCAGCGGGCAGCGCAAAGGCGAAGCCCGCAAGCGGCCCGGCGATTCCTATATCGAACAACGCGCGGCGGGACCGGATCGGCTCTTTGATCTTGATCACCGCGCCGAAAGTGCCGAACGGAGTAATAAGCGGTGGCGCGGGAATGAAGAACGGAAGCGTCGCTCGAATGCCGTAATGCCGGCACGCGAAGTAGTGACCAAGCTCGTGAGCTCCAAGAATAGTCAGCAACGTGAATGTAAAGACGAGGCCTTTGATTAACGGTGTGAGGTTGCCGGCAGCAGTCTCACTTAAAACTGTAAGGATCGGGCCGAACAAGGAGTCTTGGGGAGGGACCGCAGCCGCGGCGCCAGTCAGCGTTGTGCAAACCGCGGTGGTCAGCAGTAACGCGGAGTGAAGCAGCAGGCGAGGCGTTGATAACTCAATCTCGCGAGTTCTAACTGGCGAGGATACTGGTGGAAAGTCAGTGAACAGGTACGGCTGGTCTGTGTTCTGCACAGATTCAGGATACAACTCTCGAATAGTTCGCTGTCAAATGATCTGATGCATGATTGCCTCCGAATCTCACTGGTCTACTACGGCCGGGTTCGAGATTCGGATTTCAGTTTCACTTCGCCGCGAGGCGCCGCCACATACGGCTCAACCAACCATGATCTTCGTCTAGCGATGTCAGCCGTTCCAACTCTCCCGCTTCGAGCCAGACTCCGTTGCACTTCTGGCACCGGTCGATCTGCACGCCTTCATGTGTGATCTCCGCGAGCATGCCGTCGCACTTCGGACAGCTGATTGCCGACTTCGGCGCTTCGTTTGGCTGCGCTTCTTCGACGCGTTTGGCGCGGAGGCGCTCGATTAGCTCGCGCTCTTTGCGGCGGAAGTATTCCTCTTCGAGCGATTTCTCACGTTCATCCCAAATCTTCGACATGTTGTTTTCCTCGTTTGCAACGCTTGTAGCGATTATCTTGTGTCAAGACTCGAGCTACTTTGGAGGATGAATGCCACTAGCAACCCAAAACCTCCGAGCGGTTTGAGCGATCTGACTATTCATCCGCAACGCAACAACAGTGGCACGTCCGCGCGCGGTGCGGCCAATGATTTGGGTGCCATCCTCACTCCAGCGAAAATGCCGACGCCAACGGTCGCGCCGTGGGTCAAAGAGTTGTACTTGACGTCCGGTTTGTGGGTCGGTAGCGCCCAATTTCCCGGCCTTGAACTCATTGCAGAAAGGGCAACTCAGGCAGAGGTTCTCAAATTCGCCAGGGCCTCCCAATGCTTGCGGAATGATATGATCCACGTGAAAGGCTGCCAGCGTCATTTCCTGAAGAGTCTGGCAATACTCGCATCGGTTTTCCGCAGCGTCCCTAACGAGCTTGCGTAGTTTCTGTGAGGTGCGCGGCATAGAACGGATTAGCGTTCAGTGATCTCAGCCTGTTGCGCAAGGTGTAAGACGTAAGTAGCCCGAGCCTTGTCAATCAATCCCGCGCCATACGCAGCCATCAATTCGTCAAGTTGTCGGCGTTCCTTCGGACGCAGCTTGCCCTGAGCATTCTTAGCTAACAAGCTGTCGAGCAATTGCTGCTGACGCGGAGAGAACCTTCGCCTTAGGCCTTTTCGCGCGGCCACGAGTAAATCCAATGCGGCTTGTTGCTGCGCAGGTTGATCGAAAACCGCAGCTAGAAAAGAGCTGCGCTCCTGAGAGTCAAGCTGGGTATAAGCGGCAGCCAACTCTTCGGGAGTTAGAGTTACGTGAACAACCGACATTATCCCTTTTCCTCCCTGCTTACTGTAACCCGTTGCCGCTCATTTGATAAGTGGCTCCCGCTTTCACCTCGTTGCATCGGCATCTCCGATCATTGCCTCGGCCCATTCAAGCGCTTCAGCTTCGCGCGTCTGGTCTGCCGCCATTTGCTGGTAGGCAGAGTCGAGATCCACTCCGCCGAGCCGCGGTAAGACCAGAGACTCGATGAACTGGCCTATGTCTTCCGGTCCGCCGATTCTCTGCAATTCGTCGTAGACCCGTTCATCAACATTGATCGTCAGTTCCTTCTGCATACCTTCTCCCGTGGCTTAGTGTTCGCTGGAATTCTACAGCCGAGGGCAAGTCGGATAAAGGAGAGCGCGAGGCACTACTGAATTAACAGCCGCCC
This sequence comes from Blastocatellia bacterium, assembly GCA_017883315.1. Taxonomy (GTDB): domain Bacteria; phylum Acidobacteriota; class Blastocatellia; order UBA7656; family UBA7656; genus Onstottus_A. The sequence continues at coordinate 3,251 of JADGNW010000497.1, forward strand.
CTCGATAAACGTCGAAACCCCTCGTTGCGTGCCCGTCCGGTTCAGGGCGGCTACGACGACTAGTGAGCTAAGGTAGAAGCGACTGTGTTTTCAGAATGGCTTGCAGCACATCATCAACAAACCGGAATATCTCCTTGGCCTGATGTGGTGCCATCGACAAGCCCATCACAACCGTGAACAAGACCCCGATAGCTGTGTGTAGCCAGTCCTGCCTTCCCTGACGATGCGCCGCGTCCGTTAGATAGTCGAGCCTGGATTCAACGAACGCGTGCTTCTGTTCGTCGAGCTCATGTGTTTTTTCTATGTATGCCTGAAGCTCGCGAACGCCATCGGAAATCTTCTCTATTTCGGCAGCGCTGAATGGTGTGTTAGCGGAGTCAGTCGATGCCGCCTGCACGAGTGCGGTTTGTTCGGATAGAAGGCTCCACAGGTCAGGTGCTTGAATTTCCCGTTTGAGATTAGTAAGCCATTGCTCAACTAACGAAAGCTGTCCCTGCCAGGAGCCGCCCCGCCACTCCTCCTCCTCAGTGTCTTCGCCGGGGCAATAGTAGGCTTGGTGTTGTCCGTAATCGACGAGGTCAAAGCTGAAAAAGTAATCGCCGGATGGCCTATGCCTCAGCGTGGGTGTTCCTTCTATCTCCCACGCGAATTCCGCAGGATCGAAGCCATTCTTTCTTATCGCATTCAGCACGTCGTTAGCTTGAGTCTGAAGTAAGTGTCCGTAGCGCTGCGGCATTAGTGCCCCCAACCGGCAAAGTTGATCTAAACCGTGTCTAGGTGCGGTATCGACATCACGAGTCATTGCAACTCGAAGGCGCCCGTCGACTTGATACCTTGCCTACTTAGACGCAAACACTGAAGACCGAGTCCTTCGTGACTGTCGCGCTCATCCTGCGGCCTTCTAACCTACTTCAATTACTTGAAGCTCATTATGCTCGCGGCGAGCGCGCAACACTTTTTTGTCGAACTTGCCTACGCTCGTCTTCGGCACCTCGTCGATGAAAGCCCAGCGCTCGGGCACCCACCACTTCGCGACGCGCTCGGCGAGAAACGCGCGAAGCTGATCGGCGGTTACGTCAGCGCCTTCTCTCAACACTACACACGCGAGCGGGCGTTCGTCCCACTTCTCGTCGGGCACGCCGATTACAGCCGCTTCGATCACGTCGGGGTGAGCCATCAACGTCGTTTCGAGCTCGACCGTCGATATCCATTCGCCGCCCGACTTGATCACGTCCTTAGCGCGGTCAGTGATCTGAATAAAGCCCTTCGAATCCACCGTTCCAACGTCTCCCGTTCGCAGCCAACCGTCGTGAAATTTTTCCGGCGTGTCATCACCGTAGTAAGCAGCGGTGATCCACGGGCCGCGCACTTCAATTTCGCCTACTGCTGTTCCATCCCACGGCAACACCTGATCTCCATCGGTGATGCGCAAGTCGACGCCGTGACGGATGCGCCCGGTCTTCGCTCGCCAGTCCATGAGCTCTTCATCGCAGCATTCCTTTGGCGGAAAAGCCATCGCGGCAAGCGGGCTGGTTTCCGTCATTCCCCAGGCTTGAATAATCTTCACGCCGAAGCGCACCTGAAACCTTTCCATCAAGCTTCGCGGCACGGCCGAGCCGCCACAGATGATCATTCGAATCGAAGACAAATCGACGGGGTTCTTTTCGGCGTAGCGAAGTACGTCGCTCCAGATTGTTGGAACCGCGCCCGAAAAAGTCACCCGCTCGTCTGCCATCAATCGGCACAACGGCTCGGCCTGAAGAAACCGCGACGGCATTATGAAGTCGCTCCCGGCCATCCAACCGGCGTAAGGCAATCCCCACGCGTTCGCATGAAACATCGGCACGATTGGAAGAATCCGGTCGCGCTCGGTTAACGCGAACACCGAGCCGGAACAAACCGCCAGCGAATGAAGAAAGGTCGAGCGATGCGAATACACTACGCCTTTCGGATTGCCGGTAGTGCCGCTGGTGTAGCACATCGCCGCCGCGGATCGTTCTTCGATCTCGGGCCATTCGAAACCGATCTCTTCACTCGCCAGGAGTTCCTCATAACGCAGCACGTCGCCGAGCGCCGATGCGTCGCCGTCGCCGACAACGATGAAGTGCTCGACGGTTTTCAGGTCCGGGGCTACGCGAGCGAGCAGCGGCACCAGCGAGTCGTCTACGATGATTGCGCGGTCCTCGGCGTGATTGATGATGTAGGTAAGTTGATCGGGGAACAATCGCAGGTTGAGCGTGTGCAGGACGGCAGACATCGCAGGTATCGCAAAATACGCTTCCATATGTTCCTGCTCGTTCCAGAGAAAGGTCCCAACTCGGTCACCCTCGCCGATGCCCAACCGCTTGAGCGCCGCGGCGAGTTTCTCGGCTCTTTCCGCGACCTCGCCGTATGAAGCGCGGCGCGAGCCCTCGCCCATGAAAGTCACTACTTCGCTTTCGGCGTGAACGCGGCGGCCGTGTTCAAAGATTGCATTGATCGTCAAAGGACGATCTTGCATGGTGCTCTGCATCACTATGTATCCTCCTAAGTAAACTGAGCCTAAGTAAACTGATCCGGTAAACTGATATGGTGTACGGCCAGGGAAGCGCAGATGGATTATCTTCAAGTCGCTTGTCCGGGGCAACCTCGCTGAGCGCATTTCTTTAAGCAACAGTGTGTGTTTGGTATCACAGAATCGTTGAAGCAAGCTGGGCGCTAATGTATAGTTGGCAACCGCTTGCGGCTGGGAGGTCCGGCAAACTTCAGTTTGTCGCCGACTTGCCGCCTTGCTGGGAACAAACGACAAACGGTGAAGTTTGTCGCACTTCTTCGAAGGAGAATAGGAAAATGCAGATGAGTGAAAATGGTCTCGGGCTACTACAGCAATGGGAAGGCTTTAAGCTTCAAGTCTACAAGGACTCAGCGGGATTCCCGACAATCGGAGTCGGCCATCTTCTTACAAAACCCGAACTCGCTTCCGGCGAGATTGTTATCGGCGGGGCGCCCGTGCAATACGCCGGCGGCCTGACCGACCAACAAACCCTTGATCTCCTGGCTCAGGACGTGAAGCCTGCCGAACAAGCTGTCAATACGGGCGTAAAGGCGCCGCTCAATCAGAATCAGTTTGATGCGCTCGTTTCTTTCACGTTCAACGTCGGAGTTGGCGCGTTTCAAAGCAGCACTCTCTTGAAGGTGCTCAATCAGCAGCAGTACGATGAGGTGCCGGCGCAACTGCTTCGTTGGACTCGCGCCGGCGGACAAGTGGTGCAGGGGTTGGTTAATCGCCGGGAGAATGAAATCAAACTATGGAACGATCCGGTTTGAGCGAGCGCGGAAGGACTTGCCAATGAAAAAACCATCCTTGCGTCTTCTGGGTTCGGCCATTGTGATGTTGCTCGCCATTTGTAATTCGTTGGCACAAACGCAGGCTGAACTGAATCAGGACGCTTGCGCGAAATATGAGAAGGCAGATGCGGAGATGAATGCGGTCTATCGGCAAGTACTGAACAAGTACAAGAGCGAGGCTGTATTTGTCGCGAAGTTCAAAACGGCTCAGCGAGCGTGGATCGCTTTCAGAGACGCTCA
>JADGNW010000098.1 GCA_017883315.1 Blastocatellia bacterium
ACCGGTCTTTCGCGCAGCTTGAACGCAGAGCCGAAGCGACGCTCTAACTCGGATTCGATTATCGCTTTTGAAATTGCCAGCTTCATAATCGATTAGATACTTTGCGTCTTAGCGCGAAACAAAGCTTTTCAAGAACGGTTTCGCGCAAAGCCGCGAAGTTCCGCTAAGGCGCCAAGACCATTCTCGCGGACTTCCGATATCGAAAATCTCTGAAAATTATCGAAAATGATTTTGCCTTGCTCGCGCTTTGCTGTCAAGACGCGATATTAGTAATCAGGCCGCCGATCGGGCAGGTCGATCCGAAAAAGATCGCGGGCGTTTTATAGAGTGGCAATCGGCGTTGATGTTTCCAACAATCTTATTGCAGTCCGTCAACCGAGCGATTTGATTGCCTCGATGACTTCCTGGCTGTGACCGTCCGGTTTGACCTTAGACCAGACCTTCGCAATTTTTCCGTTCTCGTCGATGAGGTAGGTGATCCGCGCTATGCCCCAGTACTTCCTGCCGTACATGCTCTTCTCTTGCCACGCGCCGTACTTCTCCGACATCGAGTGGTCCACATCGGCAAGCAGCGGGAAGTTCAGGTCGTGCTTGGCTGTGAACTTCTGATGAGTCTTTTCTGTGTCGGCTGAAACACCGAGCACAACCGCTCCGACCTTCTTCAGCGCGCCGATGTCATCGCGAAACGCGCAGGCTTCGATCGTACAGCCCGGCGTCAGGTCTTTCGGGTAGAAATACAGCACGACCTTCTTGCCTTTGAAGTCCGAAAGCTTGACCTTGTTCCCGTCGGCGTCATTGAGCGTGAACTGCGGAGCTTTATCTCCAACTGAGAGCATAGTTCGATTCCTCCCATGTAGCGTAGACTGTCCAGTCTGCGTATTGCATCCAATCAGATTCAATCGGAAACATGCGCAGACTGGACAGTCTACGCTACGTCCTTAAGACTGAAAAGCGACGCACCGTAACGAGCACTATTTGCCCGGGCGAGCTTTCATTTTCTCAAGCAGCGGGATCGCCGCGATCTTTTCGTCGTCGAGATATTCCCAGTAGATTCCTTTCGGCTTCGCGAGTTTTGTCTTGCAGTTGATGATCTCGATCGGGGTCACGATGAAATCAACCGGGATGTCGTGCGGCTTGAGCGCGATTCGTCCGGTGATAATCTGAAGCGGATGAACGGTCGTAATGATCGGCGTGCGCGAAGTGACGATGCCCCTCTCCAAAGCAATCGCGTATTCCAAATCCGAGTAGCCGCCGCCTTTTCCGATGCGCGCTCCATCACGGCGGACGGCTACCGATCCGCAGAGGATCAAGTCAACCGGTTTCATCTCGCGAACCGGAATCTGGCGACCGAACTCGAACGCGCCTTTGATGCTGGACGCCTTGTAAATGTCCTTACCGAGTCGTGCAGGATCGAGCTCGATAAAACACTTTTCTTCGCGCAAGCGCGGCACGGCCATGTAGATCTTCTTGCCTTGCTTCAGCGCAAGATGGCGAATCGCACGTTGTGGGGAGTCCGGGTTCGCCTTGATGAAGCGCGCCGCTTGCCAGACTTCAAGCTCGGCGACGTGCGCGGCGCACTGTTCGGCGCCGGTGAAGTTTGGTATGCGACCTCGCGCGCCGGGAAAGCGAGCGACGTGTTCCGACTGCAGCAGACTCCAGACGGCCTCTCTGATTTCCTGTTTGGTCACTTCACAATTCTTTTAGCTACTGCTCGAATAAACTCAACTGAGGAGCGCTTGGCAATTTGAATGACGCTGTCGACAACTCCGGGTGACGGCCTTCGATTCCGGCTTTGCGGCACGCCAACGTGAACATGGATTTTATTTGATCGGCGAACACTCCCTTTCCGCGCATCCGTGAACCGAAGTTCGGGTCGTTCAGCTTTCCGCCTCGCATTTCCCGAATTCGATTCAGCACTTTCCTTTTTCGATCAGGGAAATGCTCCTCTAACCATCCCTCGAACAGCTCGCCGACGCCATGCGGCAACCGCACAACCACGTAGCCGGCGTGACTGGCGCCGGCCTTCGCTGCAGCTTTGATGATCGATGGGATTTCGTGATCGGTAAGTCCGGGGATAACTGGCGCGACCAGCACTCGGACCGGTACGCCGGCTTCCGCGAGCGTGTGAATTGCTTCGAGCCTGTTGGCGGGCGTCGATGTTCGTGGCTCCATCACCTGCGCCAGCTCGGCATCGAGCGTGGTGACCGAGACACAGACTGCCACTGCGTCAAAGCTCGCCAACTCTTTCAAGAGATCGACGTCACGCGTGATCAGTTGATTCTTGGTTATGATGATCACCGGATTTCGAAACTCCGCGAGCACTTCAAGACATCGCCGCGTGAGTTGCAGCTTACGCTCGATCGGTTGATAAGGATCTGTTACGCCGCTGATTGCAAGCACTTTTGGTTGCCATCGCTTCGAGGCGAGCTCCTTTCTCAACAGTTCCGGCGCATTTTCCTTGACCAGTATTTTCGTTTCAAAGTCGAGTCCCGAAGAGAAGCCCAGGTACTCGTGGTACGGCCTGGCATAACAGTAGATGCATCCGTGCTCGCAGCCGCGGTACGGATTGATGCTCGCTTCAAAGCCGACATCGGGACTGTCGTTGTAGCTGATCAGCGACTTTGATACGTCTCGCAGGAATTGAGTTTTTGGCGAGGGCTCTTCCGGATCAATTGAATCGGGATCACGCAGGTAGACCAGCTTTTCAAAACGGTTCGGTGGGTTATCAGGCGTCCCGCGCCCGTGCATCGAATTCTGTTTCGGCTGTGACACCACGACTAAAGCAAACTGCAACAGGCAGACGATGTCAACTCACCATCATCTTCGTTTGCTAAGCTGGGCCTGCTAGCTGGTTGAGCTGAACGCGAACCTAAACGAAATGCCGCTTTAGCTTATCGCACGTGGTTGCGAGGTCTTCAGGAAGCACGCGAGTCTCACCAACAACCGAGACGAAGTTCGCGTCGCCGCTCCAGCGAGGGACAACGTGCAAGTGAAGATGGTCGGCGATGCCGGCGCCTGCGCTTCGACCGAGATTCATTCCGATGTTGAACCCGTCAGGATGGTATTCGGCTTCTAACGCATTCTGCGCGCGCTTAGCCAGTTCGATCATCTCGGTCGTTGTAGCTTCATCGACGGCGGCGAGCGACGCTTGATGCTCATAAGGCACGATCATCAGGTGACCGCTCGTGTAAGGAAACAGGTTAAGAAGGATGAAATTCAGCCGCGCGCGATAGACAACATAGTTCTCAGCGTCCTTGTGCTCCTGTTCGATTCGACAGAGCACGCAGCCTTCCAGCCGATCAGCAGTTGCGATGTACTTGAACCGCCAGGGACTCCAGATGTGGTCCATAGTGATGCGTGAAACGTGATGCGTGAAACGTGATGATGTGATCACTGCTGCTAGGGCCGCTCACGCATCACGTTTCACGCATCACTCCTCACTTCCAAAGATATTCAAACTGCAAGGACGAGCCGGGCGGTTGAAGCGTGTTGTGCGAGAGCATCTCGCCGACATCGGTCGAGGTCAGTAAATCAAGAATCGATCCACGTCGAGGCTTCGGCGGGGTGACCACTTGGGGCTCGCCTTTGATTCCCACCATCTCGGCCGTGGCCTTCAACACCTTGTCGTAGTTGCCAAGCCCGTCGATCAGCTTCTCGCGCAGCGCTTGTTCTCCAGTGTAGACGCGGCCGTCCGCGAGTTGTTTGATTTGCTCGCGAGTGAGACCGGCTTCTTTGCGGCCGTCCGCTACGGCGCCGACGAACTGCTCGTACATCTGATTGATCAAGCTCTGCAGATACTCGCGCTCTCTTGGCGTCACCTCCCGCGTAGGCGAGCCTACATCTTTGAACTCGCCGCTCTTGATGACCTCGGGTTGCATCTGGGCCCACTTGAGCAGATTGCCGTAGTTCACCCACTCGGCTATCACGCCTATCGAGCCGGTGATCGTTCCGGGATTCGCGTAGATCTTGTCAGCCGCGCACGCGATGTAGTAGCCGCCGGAAGCTCCCACCGAACCCATCGATATCACAACCGTCTTGCCTTTTTCGTTGCGAAGCCACTTCACCTGATCCGCGATCTCCTGCGAAGCAGCGACTCCACCGCCGGGCGTGTCCATTCGCAGCAGTATGGCCTTGACGCGCGAGTCGTCGGCATACATCTTCAGATGTTCGTTGACGGTCTTCGAATCGAAGATCACTCCTTCAACATAGACTACGGCAATGCGATCGCCGCCCCAGCCGGTGAACCCTCCTTCGCGCGAGAGGGCGAGCGCCGCAACAAGAATGATTGCGACGAAGAAGACAAAACCGAAGCCGGCTATGATTAGAACTGCTGCGAGATTGAATTTCTTCATTGGTGCATTCCCATAAACAACTACCTAACAAACAACGGCGGCCCGGAGCAGGTCCGAGTGCATTGGATCACCCGGCGCTCTGGGCCGCGTCACTACCGTAGTCTGATAGCCGCGAAGGCCACATTGTCGATGAATTCTATTCTTCGCTCTTCTTGTCTGAAGTAGCCCCCAGCAAGTTGGCGATGTCACCCAACGTCGCCATGCCCGAGCCGGTCTCGTGATAACTGCGCACGTCTTCGGGATCGTTCTCTTTGCCTACCGCTCGCGCCGACAACCCAATCTTCTTCTGCGCGGGGTCCAGCTTTAGTATCTTGAACGGCAGCACCTGGGCGATTTTCACCGCGTCCTCGGGCTTCTCAACCCGAGAGTCGCTCAACTCCGACACGTGGCAAAGACCTTCAATGCCCTCTTCGATCTCGACGAAGGCGCCGAAGTTCGCAAAGCGGACGACGCGGCCTTTGATCACGTCGCCGAGCTTATGGGTATCGAAGAAGCGATCCCACGCATTGGGCTCGAGGTCCTTGATTGAAAGGCTGAGCCGTCGGCCATCGACGTCGATATTCGTTATAACCGCGTCGACTTGCTGGCCCTTCTTGAGCACGTCGGAAGGATGTTTGATTCGTTTGGTCCACGAAATATCCGAAACATGAACCAGCCCATCGATTCCGTCTTCGATTTCGACAAACGCGCCGAAGTCAGTAAGCGAGCGCACTTTTCCGGTAACCCGCGAACTGACGTGATAACGCACCGGAAGCGTTTCCCACGGATCGGGGCTGACCTGCTTGAGTCCCAGGCTTATGCGCCGGCTATGGGGATCGGCGTCCAGCACGACCGCTTCAACGTCTTGTCCGATCGAGAGCAGCTTAGACGGGTGCTTCAAACGTTTCGACCAGGTCATCTCGGTGACGTGGACCAGTCCTTCGACGCCCGGTTCGATTTCGATGAACGCGCCGTAGTCGGTCAGGCTGACGACCTTGCCGCGAACGTGCGAGCCTTTCGGGAAGCGCTCGGCAACGCTCTGCCACGGATCAGGCAAGAGCTGCTTGTAGCCCAGCGAGATTCGTTCCTTCTCGCGATCGAACTTGAGCACTTTGACTTGAATCGAGTCTCCAACCTTGATTATGTCAGTCGGCGACTGGATCCGGCCCCAGCTCATGTCGATGATATGCAGGAGGCCGTCGATTCCACCCAGATCGATGAACGCGCCGTAGTCGGTGATGTTCTTTACTGCGCCTTCCAGCACCACACCTTCTTCGATGTTGCCAAGCGTCTCAGACTTCTTCTTGCCGGACGCTTCTTCCAGAACAGCCTTGCGCGAGACTACGACGTTGCCGCGCTTGCGGTTGAGCTTGATTACACGGACTTCGATTTCCTGTCTCAGGAAACCTTCGAGGTTGCGCACCGGCCTTATGTCAATCTGCGAGCCCGGGAGAAATGCCGGCACCCCGTCGAGATCAATCTTGAGTCCGCCTTTGATGCGTTCGACCACGCGGCCTTTTATCGTTTCATGGGCCTGGTGAGCCTGACGCAGCCGCTCCCACGACTGGACCTGCATTGCAGCGGCGCGCGACAACTCGGCGTAACCGTCCTGGTTTTCGAGGCTCTTGATGAGCACGTCGACTTCATCGCCGCGTTTGCAAGTGAGGTTGCCCTGTCGATCGAGAAACTCTTCGCGCGCAACCACACCTTCGGACTTGTACCCGATATCGACAAGGACGTTCTGTTCAGAGATGCCGACTACAATACCTCGAACTATCTCACCCTCCTGCCGAGATGCAGCGCTTTCTTTCTCGTAGGTCTCAAGCATCGCGCTGAAATCCTGCGCGCCGCTGGGTTCGCCGTCCGCATGCTGTTCAGCTAATGGAGCAGTTGCTGCCTCGCTGCTGTCGGGCTGCTCTGATGACTGAGCAGTTGCCGCCGCACCATCGTCTGTATGAGCCGTCTGGTTGGTCTCAGACGCAGCGGGTGGCTCGACGGCTGCGCTGTCTGGGCCGGTGTTGTTCTCGAGCGCGACGGTCTCTTCTCTGGCGCTGTCAGCCGCCGTGCTCGCACCGGACTGGTTTACGTTCTCTGTCGCCATTAATTGCTACTCCTCCCGGACTGCAATTTGAATTCATCGGAATGGTGTCACCGGACCGATGGACTGGTGTTTCATAGTATGCTTCATCGATCCATAACGATCAAGCCTTCCGCCGTATGAAGTACGAGAGCAATGAACGCCGTCGTGAGAGAGTCTTTGCGCGGTCGCGCTGCGAAGCTGACCTTATGAGTGCCGTCGCCCGTTCGCTCACCATACTGCCGGGAGAGCGTGAGGATTCGGCTTAAGGTTTAGCTGGGGGCTGCTGCACTCTCTTCTGCAAGAGAGATCGTGACAGGACTCTGAGTACACGCGCCTTTGTGTTCCTCGCTTCATAATGCTGTGAGGCAAGGCTGAACTCTACACTTGCGGTTTATGTGTGTCAAGCATCGCCAAGAAAACCGGTTCGCACGCCGGCGAGACTTGATTCGCTTAACGACGCAGCTAATTTTTTCTGCTTGCTCGGACTTAGCGCTTAGGATATACTCGCGCCCTTGCCATTATTTAGAGGATAAGGGGCAGTTCAGGGCTGGTTGGAGCAGCCGCCGGGAAAAGGAACGTTGCAGATCAAACAGAGGATTGCTGGTGATCAATATGCACTCATATCGACAATCGCCCTTCCAAACGACCCCGTGGGAATTTCTCTTTGCGAGCGCTGATGACAGCTAGCCCGCGCTGCGAGATTTTTCTACCCTGAGGGAGAGTCTTCTCGTTTTCAATCTGGCCCTCCACGGCAATCAAGCAGGCATATAGGCCGTGGTTCAACTCTCATAGAGGTTTCTTTTGATGGTTCGTTTAGTGTTCCGGTCGTTGATTGTCCTTCTGATCCTGACCGGCAATAGCGTATTAGCTCGCACTCATTCGCAGAATCAGCCAGGTTCATCCGCTGCTGACAGCCGACGCGGATACGCGCTGGTATTGGTAGACGCCAACTCCAACGCGGAACTCGCAGAAGCCCGCGACTTTATTGTTTCGCAAGGCGGACGGGTCGCCATCGTCGTTCCGCCACACTCGATAATGGGATGGATCAATCCCGAGGCAGACTCGAATCTTCTGGGACACCACGGCATACGTTCCATCTACCGGTCACCTATCGGGTCAGCGCCACAAGGCTTCAGGGACCGCGAAACGTTACTGACCCTCAACGCATTCAACGACATTTCATCGGGACGCGCAGCAAGACGCAGCCTGCGCGAGTCCAAGCTGCCAGTCGGGGCTGAAGCGGGACGGCCGGGAATGATCGACGCGCTGCCGCATCCGTCGCTCAATAAGAATGACGTCATGCGCAATCTTCGGTTGCTCGGCGCGGAACAATCTGTTCTTGGCATCCAGTCGACGGTCACACCGCAGTACTTCAGCAACAGCGATATCATGGACGGCTCCGTCGCCGTTGCTGTCTTCATGGTTGAGAGCGCGGGCGGCATCGATCCGAACACTTATACCTGGTCTCAAGCCGATGTCGCTTCCACCGAATCTCAGGTACTCGAGGGACTGAACTGGTGGGTCGAGCAATCGCTGGCCTTCAATCTCGGGAGGCCCTTGCAGTTCACACTGTTATTCAATGACCCGACCAGCCCCCTTTGTCAGGTACCTTACGAACCGGTGACGCGTCCCGGGAGCGATAGTTATCTTTGGATCAACCAGGTGATGGCGAACGCCGGTTCTACGTCGGGTGACGTTTTCGAGCGAGTAGCTGCGTACGACCAGGTACTTCGGGATCAAAACCATACTGATTGGGCATACTCGATGTTCATCGCCTATAACCCGGCGCCGGCCCCATCGGCATTCACGGATGGACGGGCGTCGTGGGCGTACATCGGAGGCCCATACACAGTCAGCTTGTTCCGGAGCTACGGGTGGCCGCTTTCGCGCATTGCGACGCACGAGACCGGGCATATTTTCTATGCATGTGATGAATACTACCAGCCGGGAAATCTGGTGTGCAGTTGTACGTGCGCTCCCGAAGTCAGGCCCGAAGCGGTGAATGGAAATTGTCAGGACCTTGCATGCGGTCACAGCTCGACCGAGTGCATGATGCGCCTGAACGAGCTGGCGCTTTGCCCGTTCACCGTAGCGCAAATCGGATGGACTTCATCGGTTCCCAGGCCCGCGCCGTCCGCTCCAAGCGGGCTGGTTGCCAGTGCGACTTCCCAAACTCAAGTGACCCTGGTGTGGCAAGACACGTCGGCTGGCACACCTGGGATGGCCCAGGGATTTCAAATTGAGCGGCGCGGCGGCTCGAGCGCAGACTTCAGCCAAATAGGCGTGGTTGCGGCCAACTCGACCACCTACGCCGACACTAGTGTTCAACCCAATACTGCGTACGCGTACCGAGCGCGCGCGTTCAACCCCACCGGATCCTCGGCTTACTCTAATGAAGCGTCAGTGATCACACCTGCGACACCGCCAGTATTGGCGATCGGTACAAATGACATGCCAGACGCTACCGTCGGGGTGTCCTACAGCCGCACGTTGACACCGGTCGGAGGCCGGCCGGACTACTC
>JADGNW010000498.1 GCA_017883315.1 Blastocatellia bacterium
GCGCCAGCCAGCGTTGGCAGATCCCAGTTCGCTACAGGCTTAAGCGTCTGATTGTGTCCTGTTGCAAGTCGAGCTTTCATACCGCGTGTGAGCTCGATTGCTGTATCGCTCATCTTCAACTTCTGACAAATTCGAGTTCTAACCAGCGTCTCGTAATCCATCCGCGCTCGAAGCGTTAGAATGTGGCCGAGCAGCCCCACTCCTATATTCGAGTACAGATATTGGGCGCCCGGATCACGCGTCAGCGTGTAACCCGACAAGAACGCGTACATCTGTTCAACCGAATAATCAGCATAAGGATTGGTTTGGTCTTTCGGCGCAAAGTTGCCGGGCATGCGGGGTAAGCCTGATACCTGACTCGAAAGCAGCCGGAGCGTAATCTCTTTTCCGTCGCGTGTCGGAGCCTTTACCGATGCAGGCAAGAATTTTGAAATCGGATCGTCGAGATTCAACTCGGCGCGTTCGACCATGTCGGCCAGCAACGTCGCAGTAAAGACTTTGGTGACCGAGCCGATCTCAAAGACCGTTTCGCCATTTACGGTTTGAGCGCTGTCTTGACTCGGCTTCCCATAGCTGACAATGCGAGTGCCCTTGTCATCGATCAAGCCGACAACGATCCCGACGCTCTTCTTCGTGACATCGATCCGCTCCCGAAGAATGCTTTTGATTTGATCGTCAGTGAGTTCAGTCTGCCCGGCCGGTTTCTGGCTCGACAGAGCGAGCACGGAGATAGTGGCTAGAGTTACTGCAAGAAGAACTAAGTTGATTGCTCGCGTTCGCATGGCTTGAGATCTCCTCGCCGAGCAATATCTCATTGATCGTTCCGAATCGCCAAGAGAGACAAGCAGGGGGCGGCAATACTACCCGCTTCAGGCGGTGGTTCCCCACGTAGTGGTGCGAATTTGTAGGGGAGTCTCCCGCGACACGACGAATCTCGTGGATGAAGCTAAGCAGCAAGCATATACGCCGTTGCGCGGGCCTGACCGTGTTTGGCAATCTGCCCCGCTTGAGTCAATTCTCGCAAACGCACCTTCAACGTGTTCTTGTTCGCGCCAGTCAACCGCGCTAAATCCGAAATCGTCAACCGTTCGTGTTCCCCCAAGAGCTTCAGAATAGTTAAGGACAGCGGCGGCAGTGCCTGTGCCACGATGCGCTCGCGTTCCAGTTTCTCAGCCAGATTGTCTTTCTGTTTTTTCAGACAGCGAAGGAAGAATATGATCCACGTTTCCCAGACCGGCTTTGCCTGCTTCATCGTTCTCTGCGTTTTGCGAAGCGCGCCGTAGTAGAGATCTTTGTTCTCTTCGATGACACCTTCGAGCGAAGCGTATGGAACGTAAGCATACCCGCCACGGAGTAACAGTAACGTTGTCAGGATGCGCGACAGTCTGCCATTGCCATCTTGAAATGGATGGATTGCCAGAAAGCGCACGACAAAGACCGCGATCACAAGCAGCGGATGCAGCAGCTTCTCACTCAATGCCTGAGTCGTCCACTCGACAAGCTGCCGCATTTCAACGGGCGTCTGGAACGGCGAGGCCGTCTCAAAAATCACGCCGATCTCTTTGCCGTCCCGATCGTACGCCACCACATTGTTCGGTGAGCGCTTGTACTGGCCGCGATGGTATTCGTCTTTAGCGCTGAAGCTGAGCAGCACAGCGTGCAACTGCTTCACATGATTTTCAGTGAGCGTCAGTTCTTCCCACGATTGGAACAGCAGGTCCATCGCTTCGGCGTAGCCCGCGACCTCCTGCTCATCACGCGATTTGAAGGAATGTCGCTGCAGATTTGCGAGGAGTGTTTCGATCTGTCGATCGGTGAGCTTGACTCCTTCGATGCGAGTCGAAGACCCGATGCTTTCGATTGTCGCTACGTGCCGCAGTGCACGCAGCCGTTCGGGCGACAGAGTCTTCAACGCATCCCAACGGCCCTTGAACTCGTCGATTTCCGCGATCAACTGCAACACTTCGTGCGATGCTTGCAGGGTGAGCGCTGGCGTTTTGTCTTTCACCATACCCGCAAATATACCCGATTATACCCGATTCTGCTTCGACTTGTTTGATAGGATTAGCGGCGAAACACGCGCGTCAATTACTTGCCGGCTTTCAGCCAGGCTTCGCGAATCTTCAACTGATCAGGCGTTGGGTTAGGCAACTCCAGTATCTTGTAGCTCGCCTCGCTGCGTGGGCCGACTTTCAAATCGACAACCTGATCCTTGCCGGCGCGCTTGATCGCAAGCTTCACGCCCTGGCCGACTCGCTGTTCCAATCTCTCCATCGCTGCCTGGCGGTCCTTCTGAAGTTCCGAGCCGTCAATGCTAACGAGAAAATCTCCGCCGCGCAGACCGGCTTTGTAGGCTGGACCACCGCGATCGACGCGAGTGATCTTCAGCCCCTCGGGTGTCCCGTCGATCTCGATTCCAAGCATTGCGGCCTGTCGCGAAGAAGTCTCGACTTTGTATCCGGCGTGACCGAGGAACGTATCGTAAGGCGGGATCTCAACCCCCGAAACGTACTTGCGATAGAAATCGTGATAGTCGCGTCGAGTCAATCGATTGATGATCCCGATCATATCCTCGGTCGTGAACCCGCGACCCTTCTGATAGAACTCGCGAAATAGCGCACGCATAACATCGTCAAGTCGAGACGCGCCACTCGTGTCGTGAAGTATCGAAAGGTCGAGCAGCGCGCCGAGGTTCTGACCCTGAGTGTAATAGGAGATACCAAAAGCGACCGGTGTGTCATATCCCGCCCAGGTCGAGACAGAAGAGTTAGCCGGCGAGATGTACGAGCGAGCCTCGTCGCTCTCGACGCCATTGATCGCGCTTTCGACGGTTTGGAGAAACTGCTCGCGCGTGCGCAGTCCCGCGCGATACAACGCGACGTTACCGTAGTAATTTGTAAAGCCTTCGGACACCCACAGCAACGGTGTTTCATCTTCACGGGTATAATCGTAGGGCCACATATCGGCCGGCCGGATTCGCTTGACGTTCCAGAGATGAAAGAACTCGTGCGACGCCGTGCCGATCATAAAATCGGGGTTCGTACTGTGTGCGAACGATACGTGCGAGTTCAGATGTTCGAGCGCGCCGCCGGCGTTCGATTCGGGACGTGCGAAGAAATAAAAGTAGACATACTTTTCATAAGGCAGCCCGCCAAAGATCGCACTCTGGGCGGCGGCTACTTTGCCTAGCATCTCGCTGAACTGCGCAGCCTTGTCCCTGGCCAGCGCGTTTGCCGGCGTCGAGACCAGATAATGAGGCTTGCCTTCGACCTGGAACTGCGTGACGTCGAACTTACCCATTTCAGTCGGGCAATCCACCAGCGTGTCGTAGTCGGGTGCGGTGAAGGTCATCGGATCGCTCGTCTCCTTTAGCGCCGAGATGATCTTCCAATCTCGCGGCAACTCGAAGCGGACGGTGCCCGGACTCAAGCGATGCCCCAGAGCTTCAAGAAATAATTCGGTGCCGGTGAAGAACGCGAAGTCGCTGGTGATCTTCGCTTGATTCAACGCAAGCACGCTGGCGTGATAATCAAACTCAACTCTGATTCCATCGAGCCCTTTGGTTTCGACGCGCCAGGTTTGCTTGCGAATCATCTGCGGCTCGATGCGGGTGCCTTTCGAGTCGGTGACCTTGAATCGAAGAACGTTCTTGAAATAGTTCTCGACGGTATACCAACCGGGCGTCCAGGTAGGAAGCGAAAGATCAAGTCGAGGCTCTCTGATGTTCTTGATGTCAGCCGCGACGTGGAAGAGCTGTTCCTCAACGCTTGCGACTGAGACGGTGTAGTCGATGTGAAAGGCGTCGCGCGGTTGCGCAAGCGCGGCCGAATGGATAACTAGGACCGTCGTAAAGAGCAGGACGCGTGAGACGTTTCGTTTTAGCATAGTTGGCTGCCTTTTATCTCCAGGCATGCTTGGCGTCCTTGTGGCTTTGCGTTAGAGCCGTTTCGCGCAAAGTCGCCAAGGTCCGCAAAGACCGCAAAGATCAACCCGCGAACTGGACACCTGCCCGCGCGGCGTGCTCGCGAATCTTTTCAGTAACGTCAACCGCAAGCGACAACGCCCGGCGACCATCAGCGCCGGTCACTTTCACTGGAGCGCCTGCGAACGCCGCAAGAAACGATTCAATCTCGAGCCGCAGCGGTTCGGCTTGCTCCACCGCAAGCAAGCGGCTCTCAAACTCGGGCCTTCCCTCCGGGCGAGGCCTCACACTGACGACTCCAGTTTCCTGCGCGGCGTAGTCGATCGAGACGTACTGGCCGGGTTGAAAGAACCGGAGCTTGCGCACTCGCTCCGCGGAGACGCGGCTTGCGGTGAGATTTGCTACCGAGCCATTGGCGAACTCGATCCGCGCGTTGGCGATGTCAATTCGCGGAGTCAGGATCGGAACACCGGACGCTCGTACTTCGGCTACTTCGCTGTTGACGAATGCCAACACTACGTCGATGTCGTGAATCATCAAGTCCATAACGACGTCGATGTCCAGGCTTCGTGGCGTGAATATGCTCAGGCGGTGTGCTTCGAAGAACCGCGGCTGTGTGAGGATGCTTGAAGCGGCGATCACCGCCGGGTTGAAACGCTCGAGATGCCCGACCTGTAGGACCGCTCGATTGCGGGAAGCCGCCTCGATGATTTGATCGGCTTCATCAAGTGTGCGCGCGATGGGTTTCTCGACTAACACCGCTATTTCCGCTGCCAGCAATTCACACGCGATCGCTTGATGTGATTCTGTTGGAGAAGCCACGCTTACGGCGTCTACTTTTCCAATCAACTCGCGATAGTCTGCGACGTA
>JADGNW010000499.1 GCA_017883315.1 Blastocatellia bacterium
AACCGCCGAAGGATCCTCGAGGCTGGGTGCTCGAGAACGTGATTAACAAAGGTCTCGCGCAAGCCGATGACATAGTCGGCGGCAGCCACTGCATGACCGCCGGGTATCTTGAAGACCAACTCGCGCGTAGCCTCAGCAACCTCGGCCTCGATTCGATAGACATCTACTACGTTCATAACCCGGAGACGCAGCTCGAAAGTTTCGGCCGTGACGAGTTCGCAAGTCGCATGCGAGCAGCGTTCGAGTTCCTGGAGAAAGCGGTTATGGACGGCCGCATCGGCTGTTATGGCACTGCTACGTGGAATGGATATCGACAGCAGCCGGAGTCTCGCGGATATCTCTCGCTTGCCGATATGGTGTCCATCGCGCGAGAAGCCGGGGGCGAGGAGAATCATTTTAAGGTGATTCAGTTGCCGTACAATCTCGCGATGCCTGAAGCGCTGACCAGCGCGAACCAGATCGTAGGCGGCGAGAGCCTCTCGCTGTTGATGGCTGCCGATCGACTCGGCATCACGGTGATGTGTAGCGCGTCAATGTCCCAGGCCAGGCTGAGTCAAGGCCTCCCGTCATTCGTTGGCGACGCTCTGAGAGGGTTAACGAGCGATGCTCAACGGGCAATCCAATTCGTGCGATCCACTCCTGGTGTTACGACCGCTCTTGTCGGGATGAGCCGGCGCTCCCACGTTGAAGAAAACCTGGCGGTGGCTGCGATTCCGCCGGCGCCAGTCGAAGAGTTTTTCAGCATGTTTTCAAGCGACGACCGTTGAATGGAGCATATCTCGCTTGTCGTAGCCATTTGATATCGCAACGCGACTGAGCTAAGTTACCGCTGCGTTTAGCATTCTCATCTCAGCCTGCAGTACAACGAGTTTTGCACTTTCTGGATTCGCCGGTGCGTAATGTACAATTAGGGCAGAGAAATTCGCGAGCCGTGCTGTAAGCCTCTGCCTGCAGGTTTAGACATGAAGCCCGTTACCCAAACAAGGTCTAAGACGCCAGCGACGCCGGACAAGATCATCTGGATCATGCCGCTGCCGGGCCTCGCAAAGCGGCTTGCTCGCGCGCTTGCTGATACGGTTCAAGAGCTGAGCGACGGACCTCTTTCGTACCTTCGCGCCCTGTTACCCGATCGCGCTCGAGATTGGTTTCCCATCCGAGTGACCAGGCTAATCCTGGCTTCAGCAGTTCATCCCATCGAAATCATCCGAGGAGTGGTTGCTGCCGGTGCCATAGAACTAAAGTGGCGGCGGCGACTTCTGCCGATACTCTCGCTTTCGGCCGCAGTTCACGGAGTGCTGATCCTTTATCTTATCTACCTCGCATTCTTCTCTCCGTTTGCGCACGTGAGAGTTGTCAACAAGGCCTACCGGCAGTTCGACCCGAACGCGCTACTTGTGAAGCTCTACTACCCTCCGCAGGCCCTGCGTCACCTTCCAACAGGCCCAGCGATGACGCTCGAAGAAATACGCGCGCGAGCCCAGAAACATAAGCAGGAGCTGGCCCTCGCAAAAGAGAGAGCCGAAAAGGCGAAAAAAGAGAAGGAAGAAGCCGATCGCAAGGCTGCTGAAGACGCTGCGAAGGTTGCCGCTCAGAACAAGCCCGCGACTCCAGCCCAGTTCGGTGAAATAAATGAAGCTCCGATCAAGGACACCGTGGCCACGTTGTACCAGTTGTTCCAGGCGGGAGGGCTGGATATTCCGGAGATGAAGTTCTCGGTGATGGCCGGCTTCAAAGTGGAGCCTGACGGATCGCTATCGAACATTCGCATCATAAGGAAGTCCGAATCGAAGATCATCGACACGAAGGCGCTCGAGATACTGTGGAAAATCGGCGAGTCGCACGCGCTCGGCCCGGTCTCTGATTTGTCTTCGGCTACGATTAGTCTCGATGTAACCGATGAAATTGCGCGGCTAAGAATCACGGCGTTCGCTCCGACTCCTGAGATTGCCAAGGCAAAGTCGGATCTGTTGGGCGTGCTCTTTTGGGCGCTGCGCATGAAGGAAAAGAGCCCGGATATATCTCAATTGCTGTCGCTGATAAAAGTAAAGAGCGACGGCAAGCGAGTTGATACCGATTTGGTTGTGCCTCGCGCCAAAGCAGCCGAGATGATGCGCGCCAGATTCGAGCACCCGGGCACCCCGCCCCAATGAAGGCATATCGAGCCCTGGTCGTAACGAATTATTTTGCGGGCTTTGCGGTCCTTTGCGGCTTAGCGCTGTGAATTTGTTTTTGAAATATTCGTTTTGAACGAGACTGAACGAATGAATTCGTTACTACGAAGGCAAATCATTACTGTTGCTCCCCCAATCGGTTGACCCTATAATGCGTACGTTGAAGCTGAGCAAGTTTTTATAAGAGCTGGGAGCTTCAACAAATGCCCCTTCATCTAACCTGACGATCTTCATCCGGCCTCTATAGTTCGCGTCGGCCCGTCTGTGGTCAAGCTTGCGGATCTGTCCCCGACCTTTTCGATCGCAGCTAGGTCGAGTTGCGAGGCAAGAGCAATGTCACCGAGCATCGACCAATTACTGACCATCGCGTGCAGCAAGGGCGCATCCGATCTGCACATCAAAGCCGGCAGCTTTCCATTCATGCCCATCAACGGTGAGCTTCAACCGATGGTCGAAGCCCAACGACTGGCGGGCGAGGACACGCTGAACATGGCGTTCTCGATAATGAACAACCGCCAGAAGCAGCGCTTCAACGAAAATTCTGAGATCGATATTGCATACGGCG
>JADGNW010000500.1 GCA_017883315.1 Blastocatellia bacterium
GTCAGTCGCGGACTTTGAAAAACGCCCGCCATATAGGACTCGAATCTAACAAAACGTCTACTCGATAGATTGCAGGCTTCAGGCTCGAGATATCGGCCTTCCACCATGAATAAGCCGGCAAGGGGGCCGGCTTCATATCTACCTTCGTTGGCTTGGTCTCTATCAATGCACGACCCGAGAGATCATAGATTCGAATCAATGCCGCCCCTTTGATCTTTTCCTTAGGCCGCCAGTTAAGAAACACCGCAAAGCTTTCCTTCGACCGAAATTCATAAGTCTCCTCCATCGGTGTCGGCAGAGGCTTCGTTTCCACGCGCCTCGCGAGCGTCCCGTACAGGATATTCTCCGACCGACTAAGCGTAGGGATGAGCACGCCGTCACTCATAAGCTGCTGCAACGTAGTCGGCGTCTGCGTCGAAGCCGGCTTTGAAGATGAGTTGACCGGCACCGCAAGCAATCCCGGAGTCGCATTAGCGATCTGCTCGCCGCTGTAGTACACACCTCGAATCGACTTAGTGGAGCCCCATCCCGGAATCAAACTTCCGCCGACGACTCCGATCAAGTCGCCGTACTCATTCAACAGCGGTGACCCAATCACATCCGGGTGAGTGCAGTTCAAATTGATGCGCTCTCCGTTTTGAGGGAAACGATTCTTCCCGACGATGTCGCAGCGGACAATTACACGACTCCCGGCGGGCGATACTGCCAATGCGAACACTCGACTCCCAACAGGCGCGTCCGCGTTAGGCAACAACTTAATGAACTGCTTCTGTCCGGAATCTACTTTGATGAAAGCCCAATCCTGCCACTTATCCCAACTGAGCGCTTCCTGAGTTTCGAGACGACGACCGTCCTGTAACGACACGCGCAGCCTGCTTGCCCCATCTATCACTTGAAAGGCGGTCAGCATCACATCGGTGCCAACAAGAAACCCGGACCCGGTATCAATGCGGACGCCTCTCGAGTCGAGTTTCTCGACGAGAACCGTCGCTGCATTGGCAAGCTCGTAAATCTGCGACTCAGTCAGGGGCTGGCGAGCTTGTTCCGGAGGTGGACCCGTCGGGTTAGCCTGGGGAGGACCGACCGCCGTGTGAGCGGCGGGATCGTTCGCAGAAACGATTTGAAACTTATGCTGACCGGTGGCCTCTCCGTCAACGTGAGCCTCGAGCGTCCAAATTCCCGTTTCCGTAGTTTCTGAAAGCAGTAGCGTGAAGTAACCCGAGCAGCGTCTCTCCCTCACTTCAAGTTTGAAATCAGAAACCGCAACGAGCTTGTCCGCAGGATTCTTCCACTGACCTTCGAACTCGTGTAGTCCAGCGACGCCCTCCCATTCGCAATAGACGAGCACCTGGCGATCGTCTGGAACTCTAAAGACGGTTCTCGCATCATCCATTACAAATTTGCCGCCTTGTTCGTGTCCCTTGCTTCCCGAGATCGACCGTATGAGTCGAAACTTACTCTGGCTCGCCTGGGCCACAGCTTCGTCATGAGAGACCCCGTCGCGGTGGGAGGCAGTTGCTTCAGCCTTAGAAAGCGCCGCTGTAATGAACGCTGTAGTGAACAAAGAAGAGATCGTCAGGGCTAGACAGGTTCGACTAAGAGGAGACTTGTTGGTCATGTTGTGCTCCGGTGATTAGGCTGAAAGCAGAGTGTCTATCGCGGCGCAATTCTAGCATTGTTCCATGGCCACGGACCAAGGTCACCACCCAGATTCACAAGACGCTCACGGCGCCGCGCCCCTTGGCACGTTGCGCACCAGAGACCGAGAGCCAAACAGGTATGTCGCGTTAGCGCTCCAGCGTTCCTCGAGAGCGCTCTGGACACGCGAAGGTTAGGATGGCATCTTAGGACCGGAGGCAACAGACGCTATGGCTGAGACCATTGAATCCGTAAGAGAGACTTCAACTCAAACTGAGGCACCTGATCCAACCATTGTTCGTGATGCATTGCTTCGCCTGCGTCAGCTTGCGGCCGGTCTTCCTCCTGTCGACGCGGCTGCCGTCATACGCGACATTCGAGAGGCTGGAACGCGCACTACCAACTAGGAGGCAATTCATGACTCATCGTGATGGTCGTCGCAGGAGTCGTATCATCTTGTTTCTCTGCTTCGTGGTGGCGGCAGTGTGCGCGCTCGCGCGAATCGACATTGCTTCACCCGCGAGCGAGCCCGAGTATGACTTAGTGATACTCAACGGGCGAGTCGTCGATCCCGAATCCAGGCTCGACGCGATCCGTAACATCGGTATCACTAACGGCACCATTCAAGCCATCAGCGAGAAGAGCCTGCGCGGCCGCACGACTGTTCTTGCCACCGGACTCGTCATCTCACCAGGCTTCATCGACCTGCATTCGCACGGCCAGGATCAGGAGAACTATCGCTTCAAGGCGATGGACGGAGTTACTACGGCGCTCGAGCTTGAAGTCGGAACCGGCGACGTTGACCATTGGTACGCCGAGCGCCAAGGCAAAGCGCTGATCAACTACGGCGCGAGCATCGGCCACATTCCCGCACGCATAGCCGTGATGCACGATCCGGGTGTCTTTCTTCCGAGCGGCGACGGCGCACACAAAGCCGCCTCGGATTCCGAGATCGAAGAAATGAAACGGCTGATAGAACGAGGCTTGAAGCAAGGGGCATTAGGCGTTGGTTTTGGAATCAATTATACCGCCGCGGCTTCGCATTGGGAGATCCTGGAGATGTTCCGCGTGGCCGCAAAATTCCGCGCGCCTTGCTTCGTGCACATGCGCTACGCTGGTTTGAAAGAGCCAACTAACAGCGTCCGGGCTCTCGAAGAGGTGCTGTCAGCCACGGCGATAACCGGCGCTCCGCTGCACGTAGTTCACATCAGCAGCATGGGCTTGCGCGCGACTCCGCTCCTGCTTCAAATGATCGGAGAAGCGCAGTCGCGCGGTCTCGACGTGACTACCGAGTGCTATCCATACACGGCTACGCAGACGAATATCGAATCGGCAATCTACGACGAAGGATGGAAGGAAGCGTTTGGCATAGACTACAAAGACCTGCAATGGGTGGCGACTGGCGAGCGGCTCACAGCGGAGAGTTTCGCCAGATACCGGAAGACGGGCGGCGCGGTTATCGGTCACGCGATCCCCGAGGAGATTGCGAGACTCGCGGTTGCTAGCCCTATAACGATGATCGCGAGCGACGGCGGCTTGCAAAACGGCAAGGGTCATCCTCGCGGGTCCGGCTCATACGCGCGTGTTCTGGGACACTACGTGCGCGAGTTGAAGGCGCTGACTTTGATGGATGCTCTGCGCAAGATGACCTTGATGCCCGCTCAACGACTGGAGCAAATAGCTCCAATGATGAAAAACAAAGGCCGCATCCGAGTCGGCGCAGATGCCGATCTCACGATATTCAACCCGGGGCTGGTCATCGACAAATCAACCTTCGAAGAACCGGCTCAGTATTCAGAAGGCATCACGCACGTGCTGGTCGGCGGCGTGTTTGTAGTGAAAGACGCCAAGCTGCAAGCGGATGTCAATCCGGGCCGGGCGATTCGGGGCGCGCGTTAGTCAGAGGTCAGAGTTCAGAGTTCAGAGTTCAGAGGGCGGGGTTCAGAGCTTTAGCTTGCCTTCAATGCGGGGGCAATCTAAAAATCGAACTCTGAACTCTGAACTCTGAACTCTGAACCCTGACCTCTGAACCCTGAACTCTGAACCCTGAACCCTGAACTCTGTTGATCCGCCACTAATGAGGAACTAAGCATCATGAGAATCTCTGGCAATAAGTATAAGGTCGTCGCGTGCCTGCTCATTGCACAAGTTTGTTTGTTCTTTCCACAAAGAAGCCTTTGTCAGACAGAAACATTTGACATTA